>PIVL01000172.1 GCA_003354145.1 Paracoccaceae bacterium | reverse complement strand
GGTGCCAGCGAGATGATCTCGATGGCGTTGATTTTGGGGTTCCCATAACTACGGATGAACTCTAGCGAAATGCTGCCGTCGCTGATCGTGGCGTCATGGGACAGAAAATAGGCACCGTGACCCTTGCCGTCGTTGTCTTCACCTCCCTGAATCCAAGGGTTGATACCCTTGAATACCGAGGGGATCACACCTTCGACGCTCACGTTGAAGATGCGAGTCGGTGGCGGATTGCCTTTGACGAGTTCGTCCAGGTAGAGATTGATCTGGTAGTCCCCGGCTTCGATAACCGGAAACTCCCACTTCATCAAGTTGCCACTGGGAGAGTCCCAACGCTCGGTTTCGAACAGCGCTTCCGGGCTGTTGTTCACCGTGCTCGCCACATAGTAGATCGTAGCACTTGCTGTCGCTACATTGCCCCCCCCGGACCCGCTGCGCAGGGGGCTTGGCAAAGAGTTATTGTCCACGGCCCAGTTAGTGCCGCCGTCAGTTGCTTGTGTTTCCGGGCCGCCATTGTTCACACGATATAGCACGGGTGAGTCGGCATCACCGTGGATGATGTCATCGCCGTCACCGCCAGTGATCGTATCGTCGTCGCCAAGGCCGACAAGGGCGTCGTCTCCGTCGCCACCGCCGAGCACGTCCTCGCCGGTACTGCCGGTGATGGTGTCGTCGAAATCCGAACCTGAGACCATCTCGATCGAGGTCAGCGTGTCGGTCTCTCCGCCACTCAGAGAGACGGTGAAGTCACCGTTGGAATCCCTCGCCGACAAGGTCGCCTCGATCCCGGCGGACCTGTCGATATAGTCGACGGTGTCGGTCCCGTCGCCGCCATCGATCATGTCATCGCCGCTGGCACCGGCCAACTTGTTGTCGCCGCTGTCGCCCGTCAGCGTGTCGTCAAACGCCGAACCGAAAACGCCCTCGATATCTGTGAGCGCGTCAGTGAAAGCGACCGCGTTTTCTGTCGAAGTTCCATTTGTTCCGTACTCGTCGGCCGATCCGGCGGAAAGATCCACATCCACTTTGCCTGTCGCGTTGATATAGGATGCCCGGTCAAACCCGTCGCCGCCGTCCAGCGTGTCATCGTCGGGCAATCCCGCCGATTCTCCGCCCCAGCTTCCGGCGTCCAGAATGTCATCGCCATCACCGCCGCTGAGAGTATCGTTGCCACTCATGCCGATCAGCGTATCGTCTCCGTCGCCGCCATCGAGCGCTTCGGCCAGGCCGCTGCCGCGCAGGTAATCGTCGCCACCTTCGCCGAAGAAATCGGCGCTGGCGAGCGTATCAATCCCGTTGTCGGAATCGCCAATCATGACATCATCGTTCGAGGTGCCGCTGTAGGCTTCTACAGAATTCCGGTCAACGATGTCCGCGTTTCCAAACGCATCAGTCCAGGTCGGGACGACCGGTGTGACAGAACCCACGGCCAGATGGACAAAGACACCATTGTCGCCATCCAGGAAGTCCACGGTGTCATAGCCATCGCCACCAGCGATTACGTCCTCACCGTTCCAACCGCTTAGCGTATTGTCACCGTCGTTCCCGCTTAGACTGTCGTCGCTCTCACCGCCGATGACATTCGAGAATCCTCGTATGGAATCCGTGCCACCACAGGGGTTGGCCTGATCAGTAAACGCGGTCGATGACCATGTGGACATGTCCACGGCCACCGCCAGACTCGCACCCTTGAATGAAAGCGTATCTGATCCCCCACCGCCGTCAAGCGTGTTGTCTCCGGCCCCACCTTCCAGCACGTTATCGCTGCCGTTACCGGTCAGCGTGTCGTCATATTCTGACCCGATCGCGTTCTCGAAATTGGTCAGTGTGTCCTTGGAAACGACCGTGTCTTCTTCCGAGGAGCCGTCTAAGCCGAACTCACTAGCTCTAGATCTTTTGAGATTAACCGAAACTTTGCCTGTGTTGTCCACGTAGGACGCGGTATCGTTGCCGCCGCCACCTTTGAGATTGTCGGATCCACCATTGCCCTGGATCACGTTGTCATCGCTGTTACCGGTCAGCGTATCAGCATTGTTCGTGCCGCCGAGATTCTCGAAATTCATCAGCGCGTAGTTGCTGATTAAGGTGTCCGCCTTGTTGTCGCTGGTCGCGTTGGGGTCGGTCAGCGGATCGGTCGAAACCTGGGAGAGGTCGGCCGTAACCTTGCCGTTCACGTAGAAGAATGACACCGTGTCGGTTCCATCTCCACCGTCGGCCACCGCCGACATCGAGGTCCATCCAAGATAGATGGTGTCGTTGCCGTCTTCGCCATAGAACGATTCGACCGTCTCTACGCCTTCATGGCCGATGCCATAGATATCATCGTCACCATCGCCGCCATAGATCACGTCGATGCCGTTGCCGGCAAAGATGATATCGTCACCACCAAAGCCTTTGACCAGCGAGGTCTCGCTTGTCAGCTTACCGCTTGACACTGCATCCGCTGGTGCGAACCCGCCCGTGTTCACATTCAGCAGATCGCCCATGTTAGTGCCGCTAACAAACACGCCGGTCGTGGTCACACTCGGATTAAGGAACGAAAGCGGGCCGAACGCTCCGTAGACCCTGTTGAGCGTATCGTTGGGCGCTTTGAAATCAATTGGTGTGTCGGCGGCGTCCGGTAGTTGGCCGTACTTGTAGTCGTTTGGGTCTGTCGAGAACGGGTAAACGTTCTGCGACTGCTGCACGCCATTTTCGTCGATGACCAGCGCTGCGCTGAATACATCTTCGATGAACGCCTTGGCCACATTGCTGTTCGAGGTGACGCCGAATTCGGCGAGAAAATCCGTGTCGAGAAAAACCTCGGCAAAGATCGTGTTGCTGGTTCCCATTGTAAACTGAATGCCCCAGCCGACTTGACCATTGGCCGCATCCCCGCCGCCGCCGCTGGAGCCAAAATTGACGGCCGTCGCCACCAGAGTCTTGGCGTCGCTGACCGAACCATCGCTGGTGTCCAGCGGCAGGAACAAGACATCCTCGCGTGGATCGAAATCGGTTACGACCATCACATCTTCGGTTTCGGGTTTCGGCGCAGGGGACTTGTGCATACCAAACAGCATTTCCAGGGCCCCGGCGGCCACCGTGCCGACCGCCTTGCTCATGCCGGCGAGCAGCACCGAACCGACGGCGGCTTTAAAGAAATCCTCCGCCACCGCTTTCAACATCTCTTTGACGGCTTGCTTGACCATGTAGCCGCCGGTTTCCGCACTCCATTCCGCGCCGAACTCGCTCCAGAAACTCCCCTCGCCGGCATTCGACGAACCTCCCTCATAACTCAGCAGGAACGCGTCGGCACCAGCACCACCGGTCAGAACGTCGGTATAACCCTCGCCGCGCGGCCCGCCCGACAGTTGGTCGTTGCCCGGCCCGCCGTAGATCGTGTCAGCACCCTCGCCACCGTCCAGCAGGTCGTCCTGAGTCTCGCCTGAATCCACGCCGATGTCGGTCTCGGCCATCGTCGGAAGTTTGAGGCTGTACGCTGGCTGAGAGTAGTATTTGCCGCCACCGATACCGATTCCGGTAACGCCCATGTTTGCGTAATACGGGACATTGGCATAATCGCCATAGATGATGTCGTCGTCTTCACCGCCTGATATGTTGTCGCCGCCGCTGCCGCCAACCAGCAGATCATTGCCCTTGTTTCCGATAATGGTGTCATCGCCGCGCGCCGAAAAAACCTGATCGCTCTTGCTGTTTCCGGTTATGGTATCGTTGCTGATAATGAAATTCGGGCCGTCGGCCAAAGGCCCAATCAGATCGGTGTGCTTCGTCAATCCGGGCGTGTTATCATAGTTATTTTCCAAAAGCAGTTCCCGCATGGCGACACGTATGCCATCCACCTGGCCTGAACCGCCCATGCTGGCGCTGATGTTATAGCCGTCATAAATCGCCGACTCGCCGTTGTTCCAGTTTCCACCGTAGTACACGCCGAAAGAAGCGGTTGTATTGGAGCCGACAAAGAGCAAGGCACTGTTGGCTGGATCATTCCCGTTTGGATAGCTTGAACTGATGTGTGGTGAATTTGTGATATCTAACAGATTGGCCATGGGTTCTCCTCCCAGGAAATATGTAATAAAAAAATGCCTTTATCGGGGTCCCCCGATTTGAAATCAATTCTTGGAGTGTACCAAAGAAAGGCATATTTTCCTAGGTTCGGAATTGCATCGAACCAGCATCATGCTGGCATTGCCCAACTCGTCGGCCAAATTCAGCAGCCCGGCTTTGTGTTTGATGATCTTATCAGTAGTATTCAATATTGTGGTTTCCTCGTTTTGTGGTTTGGTTTGCACCACCATCAAAACGGTAACCATCATCTCAAACAAGAGATGTGCCGCCTCCATTCCAGTTCGCTGAAATGGGGGCAGTGTCAGATGAGGTCGGAACTAATACAAGTAATCCGTCTGGCTGCGTCGACAGCTTCCATCATGGCGTTGCGGATCCGGAAGACCTCGAGAAGATCGTTATTGAGATGCTGGACGATCTGATCGACGGCGATATAGCTTTCGGGCGCGCCACCAGACGCGAAGCTTTCGAGCACCTCCTGCTTGGCCTTGATCCAATAAGGGTCGAGAACCCGTGCCCAAGTCTCTGTCAGGTACTCCAGGCCTCTCAGGCTCAGATCTCCAAACATGCGTTCATCAAGCGTAAATTCCTCTTCGCTGTCCTCAGACGGAAAGTCGCCGGACTTCGGATATTGGGAAAGAAAGACAAACAGGGAGTCCAGCAGCGAGGTCCTTTCAGGCCGAAGGTCCCATTCCCTCAATTGGGAGATCCGGTGGCTGAGCAATTCGATGGCATTTGTAAGCCGGGTTGTCACTGGCGTAATTGGCGCGGTTCTCGTTGAAAAGCCGAACGCCGCGAACGCGGGATTCTGGCGTGTAGGCCGGGGTCGGTTTTCTCTGTGTCATAGGGCTCATCCTTTGAGAGTTTTACTCTCCGGCAAACCCGGGGGGATTCAGTCTTCATGTTTGCGATAAGTTCTTGGAATTCAGCTGAAGCTATAATGCTGATAAGCCATTGAACTGCCCCAGAAGGCACACCATGAAGTTATCGGTTTTCTGCATGTTGCTCTCAAATGCCGTGTTCGAATTGACTTGCAAATCCAGATAAACCGTACGTCGGGGACGTCTGCACAATTCCTGCACATCTTGAACCGTTGAGATGCACGTCCGCTTGAGAAAAAGCGGCATGGAACAAAAACACGATACTTTGCTTTGGGCAGGTCTTGCCGCCGCATCGGCCTTGTTAGCCGTCGACCCCATCCAATGGTTGTTACAAAGTTGGCACGACCCTTCATACCAATCTGATGGCGGGTGGTATGGCATTTTGATTGCCGGTTTGGTGGGATTGTCCTTGTGCAGTTCGCCTCCTGGCGGGCCGGATCGGCGGGCGCAGGTTTTGGGTCTGTTCCTGGCGGCGGCCTCAATCCGGTTGGTTGGGCAGGTGCTGGCAATCAACATCCTCAGTGCTTTGGCACTGGCGGTCGACGTATTTGCATTGGCGGCTTTCCTGCGACTGGACCAACGGCGGTTTGCGCTGTCACCCTTCTGGTTGGCGGTGCTGTTCCTGTTCTGCCTTCCGCTGGGGCCGATCCTTGAGCGCGTCGCTGGTTTTCCCCTGCAGATGGTTTCGGCACATGCCGCCTGTGCAATGCTGACGCCGATCTTTCCGGATCTTGTCTGCGAAGGGGTTCGACTGCGCTTGAACGGTCTGGACGTCTTAGTGGATCTGCCTTGTTCAGGCGCGTCCGGGCTGTTGCTGTTGGTCAGCCTCTGGGCTTTTCTGAACGTGATCTACCGACCGGTCTTTGCTCAGGCATTGCTGGGTGGTGTGGTCATCGGATGCGCAACAATTCTGGGCAACGGGTTGCGCATCACCCTGCTGGCGGCGGGATTGGCGCAGGGCATCGATACGATGGCGCCGATGTTGCACACCGCAATTGGGCTGGGAACGCTGGCTTTGATGACGCTTCCAGTGGTGTTGCTGTATCGCCCGCCCGCCGCGTCTCCGCGTCGGCCTCTAATACCCATGCTGTCCTTGCCGCGCGCGCTGCATGTCCCCGCTCTCCTGCTTTCGCTGGGCCTGGCACTGGCGGTGGTCAATGCCCCGCGCAAGCCGTTGGATCGTTCAGCTCCGGTCACGCAGGCCGAGTTGCCTGGCCAACTGTTGGGACACCGGGCTCAGCCCGTTGCGCTGTCCGAAACCGAGCGCAGCTATTTTGCCACCTATGGCGGCACCGCCCAAAAGGCCCAATTTGGGCCAATGGGCGTGAATCTTGTCCGCACCGCCTCGCCGCTGCGCCACTTGCATTCGCCCGCCACCTGCCTGCTGGGCCTGGGATACAGTGTTCGATTTCTGGGCACCCGTTTCGAACCGCTGCCCACATCAGTCTACGAGGCAACCGCCCCCGACGGCAGTGTTTGGACCGTCGCTGTCAGCTTTGTGTCGCAAGACGGCGCACGCACTGCCGGGGTGGGCGAGGCCGTCTGGAGCTGGCTCAGAGGATCCTCGCGCGTTTGGCAATCGATCCAGCGCATCACCCCGAAATCCATGCCCGACGCCGAACGCGCTGCCTATGAGGCCGCGGTGCTGACGGCCCTTGATCTTTGACGTTTACATAAGGAGTTAAATTATGCGCATCCTCTCGGTTTTCCTGATGATTTTTCTTTGGCCGACCATCGCGTTGGCGGTGCCCGGCAAAGATGATGATGTCGCCGGACGGGTCTTGGCCCATGCAGGCGATGAAACCATCGACCTGCCGCTGCTGGAAAGCGCCCTGCGGGTGACCATTCAGGGCGATATGGCCACGGTCGAATTGCGTCAGACCTTTCAGAACACGTTGACCGTGCCGGTCGAAGCCGAATATCTTTTCCCCCTCAACCAAAAAGCTGCTGTTTATGGCATGGAAATGCATGTGGGTGATGAAGTCGTCCAAGCCCAGATCCGCGAAAAGGCCCAGGCCGAAGCTGAATTCACGCAAGCCGCCAAGGATGGCAAAGCGGCTGCGCTGCTGACCCAGCACCGCCCCAACATGTTCACCCAGCGCATCGCCAACCTGATGCCCGGACTGCCGGTTGAAGTGACCCTGCGCTATGTTCAGATGGTGCCCAAGATCGACGGGCAACACGAGCTGGTGATCCCGTTGATCGTCGGCCCCCGCTATCAGAGCCCGGATATGCCCGAGGCCGAATTGACAGACGATGACGAAGCGCCGCTGACAAATGCAACTTGGTCGGTCAGCACATTGCCCGCGTATCCGCAGGTGGCCGGTCTGGATGTCCCGGACACGGTAACATCTAAACGGGTATCACTGGATCTGTCCCTGATCGGCGGGGTCGAGGTGACTGAATTTCATAGCCCCACTCATCCGCTGGATATCTCGCCCGGTGATGCGGGGCTGATCGCAACATTTACCGCTGGCAAGGTGATGGATAATCGTGATCTGGTGCTGCGCTACCTTCTGGGTGGCGATGGTCTGCAGGCCGCCACTCTGTCCCACCATGACAATCGCGGCGGGTTCTTGTCAGTATTGATCGAGCCGCCCACACTCCCGGATGAGGCCGCTGCCACCCCGCGTGAATTGGTTTTTGTGCTGGACACCTCGGGGTCGATGTCTGGTCAACCGATGGCGGCAAGCAAACGTTTCATGGACCAAGCTCTGGAAGGGCTGCGCCCCGGCGACTATTTCCGCATCATCCCGTTTGCCACCACAGCCCGGCATTTCTCGACCGCAGCCACCCCCGCAACGCCAACTAACATCCAAAAAGGGCGCAAATTCGTATCGCGCCTGTCCACTGGTGGCGGAACCGAGATCGACAATGCGATCCGCTCTGCGTTTGCCTCTAATGCCCCCGACGGAGCGCTGCGGATCGTCGTGTTCCTGTCTGATGGGTATATCGGCAACGAAGCCCGTGTCCTGCACACCATTCGCGAACAGATTGGTCAGGCGCGTATCTATGCCTTTGGCATCGGTAATTCTGTGAATCGGTATCTTCTGGATGCGATGGCTGACGAAGGGCGTGGTTATTCCCGGTATGTCGCGCTGGACGAGGACGCGATGGAAGTGGCCGAGATCATGGCCGCCAACCTCAAAACCCCACTGCTTACCGACATCGAGATCGACTGGGGTGGTCTTGAGGTATCGGATGTGACCCCTGGACGTCTGCCGGATCTATTCGCGGGCAACAGCCTGCGAATCCATGCGCGCTATGACGGGATGCACGAAGGGCAGATCACTCTGAAAGGGATGGTCCAGGGGCGACCTGCACAAATGCCGGTTCAACTCTCGCTTACAAACGGGGAAGGTGACGCCGCTTTGCCGCTGATCTGGGCGCGAAACCGTATCGCCATGCTGGAGCGTCAAATTGCTGTCAGTGACCGCGCTGGGGCTGCAGACAAGGAAATCACCCGTCTGGGGCTGGAATTTTCATTGCAGACCCGCAACACGTCCTTTGTGGCGGTGTCTCAGAAGGTCGTGAACACCTCGGGCCAGGCCGCTCAGGTCGCCAATGTACCGTTGCCCATGGTTTCGGGCGTGACCGGGGCAGCCTATCCGTCGCAGGGGTTTTCCGGTTCCTCCTCTCCAGAACCCGAAGCGATTCTGGGTCTGGCATTGGTTGCCGCAATGACTCTGTTGGGGTTGCGCCCACGCCGAACGCGCCGAACACGCCAAACACGGCGGGCATAGGATTGCCGCGCATGCAACTTACAGTGGACAACCATCGAACTGCTTGTAACAAACCCAGAATGGAAGCACATATCCTGATCGTAGATGATGACCCCAAAATCCGTGACGTGATCCGCATCGCTGTGCGGGGCGCAGGCATGCGCACGACCGAAGCTGCAAACGGCCAAGCTGCGCTGATGCATGTCGGGCGTGGAAACATCGACCTTGTGCTGCTGGATATCGGCATGCCGAAGATGGATGGATTCGAATGCTGCAAGGCGATCCGGGCGCACTCGGACCTACCTGTCCTGTTCCTGACTGCGCAGGATGACGAAATCGACCGGGTTCTGGGGTTTCAGCTGGGCGCCGATGATTTCGTCGCCAAGCCGTTCAGCCCGCGCGAATTGGTGTTGCGGATCAAAGCCATTTTGGCGCGAGGCCAACGGAGCTCGTCGCAAGGGATGAAACACGGAGGGCTGGAATTGGATACGTCCGGTCATACCTGCAGGATCGGCGGTGCCGGGCTCGACCTCACAGCAACCGAATTTCAACTGCTGGGTATCCTGCTGCGTTATCCTAATCAGGTCCATGACCGCAATGCGCTTATTCAGGCGATTTATGGGGCTAACACCACCATGTCGGGCCGCACCATCGACAGCCATATCCGCAACATACGGGCCAAGGCCGCACAGATCGGTTGCGAGGACATCATAGCGACCGTTCATGGCGTGGGCGTGAAGCTGGGTGCCTGCGCATGCCACCAATAAACCGCATCCACCGCAAGTGGCGCCCATCAATGGCATTGGTCGTGGCGATGGTTTGTGGCGCGCTGGTTTCGATTCCGTTGGCAGCGACGATGACGGTAAAATTGACTTCGAACCAGTTCGTGCGAGAGACGGAACAGGCGCTTTTGCAACAAGGCGCGATCTATGCAGAAATCTACGGCGACCGTTTCCAGGCTATGGAGGGTCCTGATCTGGGTGTCATACCCAGCGACCAGGTGCTTGAATTCTGGGGCAGGGATCTGCACCCGATGCGAGCCCAGATCAATGTG
>PIVL01001083.1 GCA_003354145.1 Paracoccaceae bacterium | reverse complement strand
GTTTGCAAAGCAAACCATGAGAGGGCGCACGTGCACATGATCGTCCCCGGAGGTGGCTTATCCGCGGATGGGGCCAAATGGATCGCCTGCCGTAAGAACTTCTTCCTCTCCGTCCGGGTGCTGTCCCGATTGTACCGGCGTCTTATTTTGGAAGGGCTGACCAGGTTGCACAAAGCTGTAAAGTTGCAATTCTTCGGTGATCGCGTGGACCTTTTGGGCGCGACGGCCTTCGATGCATTCCTCGCCCCGCTGCGCAAAATCGACTGGGTCGTCTACGCCAAGGAACCCTTTGCCGGGCCCAAGGCGGTGCTCGCGTATCTGTCGCGCTATACTCATAGGGTCGCAATCTCCAATAGCCGCTTAATCCGGGCAGATCCCGATCATGTCACCTTCCGCGTCAAGAATTACCGCCTCAAAGGCTCTGGTCGCCACACCACCATGACGTTGACAACGGCCGGGTTCATCCGCCGATTCCTCATCCACGTGCTCCCAAAAGGCCAGCACCGCATCCGCCACTACGGCTTCTTCGGAAACGGCAACCGCGCCGCCAATATCGCCGCGATCAGGGAGTTGC
>PIVL01000487.1 GCA_003354145.1 Paracoccaceae bacterium | reverse complement strand
GGGCCCGGCAGCTCGCGCGCATGTGGTTGAGAAATATGATTTTCTCAGCCGGTGCCTGCCCGAACACATCAGGCGGATGAATTCGCTGGTGCCTGCGGACCGTCAGATTGCAGTGCCGGACTAGGGCCAATGGCCCTAGCCCATTCCGCCCCACCTGCTCGTTGCAGTTAGATATGGGTCGCCATGCACCATTTCCTTGCCTCACTTCAGGCGGGATCGGCCGAAAAAGCCCGGTCAATCTGATCCGTTTCTGATTGTAGCGTGCGGGCGCGCTGGCGGGCTTGCGTGCCGATGCGGGCGTACAATGCCGGATCGGCGATCAGCTTTGCGACGGCGTCTGCTGCTGCTTTGGCATCATCCGGAGGTACCAGAAATCCACTGACACCATCGACGATCAGATGTCGGGGGTGACCGCGATCATAGCAAACTACCGGACGCGCGGCGGCCATGGCTTCCAGAACGGTGCGGCCAAAGGATTCCGCGAAATGCGACAGCGATACCACGATGTCGGCAAGGGCGATGGCAGTGCAGGGATCAACGATATAGCCGGGGGTTTCCACGGTGTCTGGCAGCGGGCGCAATGTGCTTAGATAAGCGCTTTCAGGTCCGATGAGCAGGCAGCGCACAGGCAGGTCCATTTGCCTGAGATGATCAGCCATAGCAATGAAATCCGCGATACCTTTTTTGGCAATGTTGCTGCTGATCATGGCAACGCGAACAGGTGATGTCTGGGCCGGGGTCGGCAGATCAAAAAGGGCAGGGTCCACGCGGTTGGGAGCCAGTCTGGTCCGCTCGGGCGCGGCGATCCAGTCCTGCACACCGCTGCTGTTGGCAACAAACCTATCCGCTTCGGCCAAAAGCCAGCCCCGGATCGTATCCGCATCTGCCCCCAACCCGGTGCAAAGGGCGCTGTCCTGATCGGGACGCTCACGCACATGGATGATGACGGGTACGCCCGCCCTGGCTGCGGCCTGTGCCGGGGCGTCCAGCACCAGCGTGTTGATATGCACCTCTTTGGGCTGGGTTTCGGCGATCAGGGCATCAAGGGCGGCGCTGGTCTCCGGGTGGGTCGAACGGTCTGCATGGCGCCAACGATAGGGCAGGATCTGCACAGCTGTGCTGCGCGCGCAAAGCTCGGCCAGGTAGTCAGAGTTCAGGATCTGCGGCAGCACCACAAGCGGGTGCCGCCCGGCGGCGCGCAATCGGTCCAGCATATCCAGCAGGCTGCGTTCGGCGCCGAAAAGCTGCGCGCCTGCCTGATGGCCAAAAACCAGCACATCGGGGTTTTCGGCGGCATCTGCCCCGGGGAAACGGGGCAAGGGGTCAAGGCCTGCGGCGGCCCCGGTGGTTTGAAAATGGATCAGCGGGTTGGTATCGGGTGCGTCGCTCAGATAGGCCAGACGGTATCCTGACGTGCTGAAGCGCAAAGACGGGTCGCGCCCCTGTGCAGCACCGCTTTGCAGATAGTGCAGCGCCGGGTCTGCGGTTGCGTGGCGCACGTCTTCGTTGACCTCCAGATACCAGATGGCATCAAGCATCGGCGCTGTGCGGATTACATCATCGGGGTGCAGATCAGCCTGCGCATTCCCCATTGCGATGGCTTCGGGCACGGCAAAAACCCGCTTTGGCGGGTGTTGCGGCAGGTAAAGCGGATGCGGCTTGTCTGCCGCAGTATCAGCCATCTGCGAGGCCGTCCGGGTGTGCCAGCGCGTGGCCGCGTCCTGATAGTTCGCCCGCAGTCCACCGAATTGGGTGCTCTGGTGTGTTTCCGCCTGACCGGTCAGGCTTTGTGTGCTGGTGCGCACCAGTGACAGCGGAATTCCCGGCAGCACTTCGGTCAGGGCGGCGCCACCATAGGCTGCAATCAGGCGGTAATAATATTCGGTATCCGCGCCGACGCGCACCCGGTCCCAAAAGCCCAGACGCTCAAACACGGCGCGCCGTATCATCAGCGAAGACACATTGCGGTGGATCAGCCCTTCGGGCTCCATGCGCCAGCGGGTGAAGGTAAGGTTGTGATCGCAGCGCACCAAGTGGGACAGGCTGGCGACCAGCTTAGGATCGCCAATCAGCGCGGTGACCTGTCGTACGATCTTGTCGGGGTGGGCCCAGTCATCAGCATCCAGCACGGTCAGGAATTCGCCCTGTGCAGCGACCATGCCGCGATTTCGGGCTACATAAGTGCCTTCATTTCCGGGGCTGGCAAGGACACGGATGCGGTTGTCGCTGGCAGCGATGCTGCGTGCGACATCACCGGTGTCATCAGTAGAGTCGTCATCCACCACCACGATATCAAGCGCGCGCCAACGCTGTTGTTGCAGCGACGCCAGCGCTGTGGGCAGGGTTTTGGCAGCGTTGTAAGCAGGGATGAT
>PIVL01000171.1 GCA_003354145.1 Paracoccaceae bacterium | reverse complement strand
CCGTCAAACAGCAATCCATCCAGCGCATCCGTGGCGTTGGCATAGACTTTCTTCATGGAAATCCCTCCTGATCCCTGTGGTTGGCATGGTTGTGCCGTGGGGTCAGGAAAGAGTCAATCCAATTGCCGCACTGCGGCGAGAGTGGTTAGCTGTCGACTACGTCGGGGTCATCCTGGGGCTTCTTGTTCTTTTTGGCCGGTGCCTTCTTTTTGGCGGGCGCTTTCTTTTTTGCTGCAGCCTTTTTCTTTGGTGCTGCTTTGCGACGCGTGCCCTTCTTGGCCAGCTTGACGTTAATCAGTTCAAGCGCCTGATCCATCGTCAGTGCATCCGGTTCAACCTCATTCGGAATGGTCGCGTTGACCTTTTCCCATTTTACGTAAGGCCCGTATTTGCCTTCCATGATATTGACCGGCCCGCCGGAATCAGGATGTTCACCCATTTCGCGCAGGGTCTTGGCCCCAACTCCTCGCCCACCACGGCTGGCGACCTTTTCGGCCAACAACTGCACCGCGCGGTTCATGCCGACGGTAAACACCTCGTCCAAACTCTCAAGATTGGCATTGGTGCCGCCACGCTCGGACGTGCTGGCCGCGTGTTTAAGGTAAGGGCCATAGCGCCCTATATTGGACCAGACCATAACTCCGTCTTCGGGATGCGGGCCAAGTTCGCGCGGCAAAGACAGCAAAAGCAACGCCTTGTCCAACTCCAGCTCCTGCGCTGGCCAGTCTTTTGGCACCGACTGGCGCGGCGGTTTTTTGTTCTCTTCAGTGACCGGCCCGCGTTGCACATAAGGGCCAAATCGCCCTTTGAACACGCGGATTTCGTCGCCCTGATCTTCGCCCAGCAATTTTCCATCTGGCGGAATTGCGCCATCTTCCTCGGCACCGGGAGGGCCAAAGGCGCGCGTGTAGCGGCATTCTGGATAGTTTGAGCAGCCAATAAATGCACCACCTGATCGGGCCGTGCGCATGCTTAGACGGCCAGCCCCGCAGTTTGGGCAAAGGCGCGGATCGCCACCTTCGGGCAGGGGGGGGAACAGGTGCGGTTCCAGAACTTCGTTGATTTTCTCAAGCACCTCGGTGATCCGAAGTTCAGAGGTTTCCGCAATCGCTGCCGAGAAATCGCGCCAGAACTGTCCTAGAACGAACTTGTAATCGGCACTGCCGGCGCTGACCTGATCCAACTGATCCTCAAGCCCTGCCGTGAAATCATAGCCGACATATTTGCGGAAATAATTTTGCAGAAACGCGGTTACCAACCGGCCCTTATCTTCGGGGATCAGCCGGTTCTTTTCTTTGCGGACATACTCACGGTCCTGAATTGTGGTAACAACACTGGCATAGGTCGACGGGCGACCTATGCCCAACTCTTCCATGCGCTTGACCAATGTGGCCTCAGTGTAACGTGGTGGTGGCTGGGTGAAATGCTGTTCAGGAGTGATCGTCTTTTTGTCAGCAGTTTCGCCCACTGAAATTTGCGGCAGGCGACGGTCGTCATCATCAACGACGCTGTCATCGCGACCTTCTTCATAAACGCGCAGAAATCCGTCAAACAGCATCACCTGGCCTGTGGCGCGCATCTCGATCTGACCATCACGGCTGGCGATATCAACGGTTGTACGCTCCATCCGGGCGGCGGCCATCTGGCAGGCCAGCGTGCGTTTCCAGATCAGATCATAAAGTTTGCGCTGATCTGCCTCCATCAATTTCAATGACGCCGCATCGCGTGACATATCGGTTGGGCGAATACATTCGTGCGCCTCTTGGGCGTTCTTGGCCTTGTTTTTATAGATGCGTGGGCTGGACGGCACATATTCAGCGCCATACCGGTCGCCAATAACGTTGCGTACTTCGGTCACAGCCTCGGGCGCCATGTCGATGCCGTCAGTCCGCATATAGGTAATGTGCCCGGCCTCATACAAACGCTGCGCCGTGCTCATGGTCTGGCGTGCACCCATGCCAAATTTGCGGCTGGCCTCTTGCTGCAGGGTCGAGGTCATGAACGGCGCACTTGGGTTGCGGTTGGCGGGTTTTGCCTCGACCGATTTGATGCTCAGATCACGAGACGTGATCGCCTGGACCGCCAATTCGGCCTGTGTGGCATCCGCAATATCATAGCGATCCAGCTTTTTGCCGGCCAGAACTGTCAGCCGCGCCTCGTATTCCTGACCACGCGGGGTTCCAAGCATCGCTTTGACCGACCAGTATTCACGAGCATTAAAGACCTCGATCTCCATCTCGCGTTCAACGATCAGGCGCAGGGTAACGGATTGCACCCGACCAGCGGATTTTGCACCGGGCAGTTTGCGCCACAAAACCGGGCTGAGGTTAAAGCCGACGAGATAGTCCAAAGCCCGACGTGCCAGATAGGCCTCGACCAATGGCATATCGACCTGACGCGCGTTAGCCATCGCTTCGCTGACAGCGGCTTTGGTGATCGCGTTGAATGTGACACGGCTGACGGGCGTGTCTTTCTTGATCGATTTGCGCTTGGTCAATGTCTCTTGCAAATGCCAGCTGATCGCTTCGCCTTCGCGATCCGGGTCAGTCGCGAGGATCAGTTCGCCATCTTCGGCAAGTGCGTCGGCAATGGCTTTGACGTGTTTCTTGCTGTCGCTGGCAACTTCCCATTTCATGTCGAAATCGTTGTCAGTATCGACCGATCCGTCCTTCGGCGGAAGGTCGCGAACGTGGCCATATGATGCCAGAACCGTATATCCAGGCCCAAGGTATTTGTTGATGGTTTTCGCCTTGGCCGGGGATTCTACAACAACTACAGGCATTTAGGTATCTTCCTCGTGAAACAAAACTGATGTGTCTATGGCTGCGCTACATGTGGGGTACAAGAGGAGATTGTCAATCCATGCGAATTGGGCACGTGATCGATGGTGAAACGAGGCCGTTGGAAAAAGCGACAGGTACTTATTGGAGAGATGTAATGTGGAACTTTTTCAGAGTTCAGGCCCCCTAAGGTGCCAAAGACAAAAGCCCGCCAGACTGGCGTGAAATTTTGCCCTCCAGTTCCAGGTCAACCAGAGCCGGGGCAATGTTGCCAGCACTGACATCCAGATCCCGAATCAGTTGATCTTCGGCGACCGGAGAAGGGCCAAGGCGGGACAGGATCTGCTGGTGCAGCGCTGCTGTCTGCCTAAGCGTGCGTTTTTTCGGAGGTGGCGCGGGTAGATCGGCCTCTACTTGCTGAGGTTCGGGTTTTTCAGCGGGAAGGGCGGCGATCACATCATCAGCGCTACGCACCAATGTGGCCCCATCACGGATCAGCATATTGCACCCTGCCGCGCGCGCATCAAACGGATGGCCGGGAACAACCAGAACATCGCGCCCCTGGTCGAGTGCATCGCGTGCAGTAATCAGGCTGCCGGATTTGGCGGCGGCCTCGACCACGATGACCGCCTGCGCCAGACCGGAAATAATTCGGTTGCGTGTCGGGAAATGCCGTGCTTGCGGAGATTGCCCCATCGGTTGCTCGGAAATGCGCAGGCCCTGCTGCGCAATATCAAGGGCGAGGTTGGCATTCTCAGAAGGGTAAATAACGTCAACGCCACCCGCCATGACCGCAATTGTTCCGGTTTTAAGCGACGCGATATGGGCTGCCGTGTCTATGCCGCGCGCCAGCCCTGAAACAACTGTGAACCCTTTGGTGCCCAGATCATGCGCCAATGCCCGCGCCATGCGTGTGCCCAAAGACGACGCGTTACGTGCGCCGACCAAAGCGATCAGCGGGCGGTTCAGGTGCGATGTATCGCCAATGGCCCACAGCATTGGCGGGGCGTCCGAAATTTTTGCCAGAGATTTGGGATAGTCAGCCGAACCCAGGCACAGCAGCCTCGCTTTTACAGCTTTGGCAGCCCTGAGTTCGGCTTCTATTACACCGGTTGGGCATATTTCATACCCGTCTATTCCGGCGGCACGCGCCACTTCGGGCAACGCCTTAAGCGCATTCTGCGCTGTTGAATGCTCGGCCATGAGGCGGTGAAACGTGGCCACACCAACCCTGCGCGAGCGCAACAGACGAAGCCACGCGAACCGATCTTCTTCCGTGGTGGGTGGAGTGGGGGGGTGAGTGGAAGAAATGTGTTCCTCGGTCATCCGTCGCTCCGTCTTGTTGCCCAATCGGTTTAGACCCGACTCGGTTAACGAGCGGTGAATCAATTCCAATAAATCGCAAGTTTACCGAAAATTTGACTCAGCAGCGGTTTCTCAAAGGTAAGGTTTCAATCCCTAAGTTGCGGCCCCACCTACGGTTAAGCCATCCATCAACACGGTTGGCTGGCCAACGCCAACGGGCACCCATTGGCCTTGTTTGCCGCAATTCCCCATGCCGGGATCAAGCGCCATGTCGTTGCCAAGCGCGCGGATTTGTTTCAAGGCCGTGGCGCCGTCACCTATCAAGGTTGCCCCTTTGACCGGCGCGCCGACTTTGCCATTCTCAACTCGATAGGCTTCGGTGCAGGAGAACACGAATTTGCCATTGGTAATGTCGACCTGACCGCCACCGAAACCAACCGCATAAATCCCATCCTTGATCTCGGCCACCAGATCGGCGGGTTCGGCGTTGCCACCCAGCATATAGGTGTTGGTCATGCGTGGCATCGGCGCGTGGGCAAAACTTTCCCGGCGACCATTGCCGGTTGGTTCAACCCCCATCAGCCGGGCATTCTGGCGATCTTGCATAAACCCGACCAGAATTCCGTCTTCGATCAGTGTATTTCGCTGCGATGGGGTACCTTCGTCATCCACAGTGATAGATCCGCGGCGGTCCGGGATGGTTCCGTCATCCAGAACCGTGACCCCGCGAGCTGCGATTTGTTGCCCCATCAGACCGGCAAACGCGCTAGACCCTTTGCGGTTGAAATCACCCTCAAGCCCATGCCCGATGGCTTCGTGCAAAAGAATTCCGGGCCAGCCAGGGCCAAGGGCTACCTCCATCACACCAGCGGGGGCAGGGACGGCCTCCAGATTGACCACGGCGATACGCAACGCTTCGCGTGCCTTGGCTTGCCAGTCTGTCGGATCAATCAACCCGTCCAGACCAATACGCCCACCACCCCCGGCCGAGCCGCTTTCGCGGCGGCCATTTTGTTCCAAAATCACCGAAACATTAACCCGCGTCATTGGGCGCACATCACGCACCGTCACACCATCGGCGCGCAGAATTTCGACCTCTTGCAAGGACGCGGCCAAGGTTGCTGAAACCTGCACTACCCGTGGATCAAGATCGCGGGCAAAGGCGTCGATCTCGCGCAGGGTTTCTATTTTAACGGGGAAAGACTGGCCTGAAATCGGGTCTTCGTCAGTGTAAAGTCGCCTGTTGGTTGGTTTTGGACCATCCGCCCATGTGCCTCCGCCATCACCAACAGCCAAACGTGCGGTTTCGGCGGCGCGTGTCAGGGCAGTGGGCGACAGATCGGTTGAATGTGCGTATCCGGTGACTTCATCGCGCACGGCACGCAGGCCGAATCCCTCGGATGCATCATAGCTGGCAGTGCGCAAGCGCCCGTCATCAAACACCAATGCCTCGGATTTGCGCCGTTCCACGAACAATTCGCCATCATCTGCCCCGGCAAGAGCGGATTGCAGTGTTTTTAGCGTCTCATCCAGCGGCAGAGACGACTCAAACGGGCGGAAATCGGCATTTTTCATGTTTTCAAGGTCCCTTGATTTGATCTAAATCAACAAAAGCGTCCGTTTGACGCAAGCTTATGGCTTTAACTGATAGCCGGAATATGATTTTTAGCCTCAACAAAGACAATGGGTCTGCGCTGTTTTGTTGCGGCCACCCGAAATAAAAGAACAATGCGATCAACCGATCAGGACATAACATGAAGAATGCTTTGACTCTCTCGGGGCTTTTCGCAGCCCTTTCCGCCCTGCCAGCAACGGCACAAGAGGGTCTGAAGGCCATTGGTAAACCGGTTGACGGGCTGATGGGCTTTCAGCCCCCTGCAACATCGCTTGCGCATCAGCAGCAATGGCTGGATGGGTTCATTCTGATAATCATCACGGCGATCTGTGTATTTGTGACAGCTCTTATCCTGTTCGCAATCGTGCGGTTTAACCGAAAAGCGAACCCAACGCCTGCTGGATTTACCCACCACACCCCAATCGAGATCGCCTGGACGCTGATTCCAATTGTGATTTTGCTGGCCATTGGCGCCTATTCGCTGCCGGTTCTGTTCACCCAGCAGGAAATTCCCAAGGCGGACATCACCATCAAAGCCACCGGATATCAGTGGTATTGGGGCTATGAATATGTTGACCACGATTTTGGGTTTGACAGCTATCTGCTGGGCGGTCCTGCGTCGATTGACGTGGCAGCGCGGCCAGCGGATGCTGACGTAACACCATATGTTCTGGATGACGCGATGCGCGCCAAGCTGGTTGATGCGGGATACAGCGAAGACGAATTCCTGCTGGCGACAGATACTGCGGTGGTTGTACCTGTCGGGGCGACTATTGTTATGCAGGTCACTGGCGCAGATGTGATCCACTCCTGGACCATTCCGGCCTTTGCGGTAAAGCAGGACGGCGTACCGGGACGTTTGGCAGAGCTGTGGTTCAATGTTGAGCAAGAAGGCATTTATTTCGGTCAGTGTTCCGAACTTTGCGGCAAGGACCACGCCTATATGCCGATCACAGTGAAAGCCGTCAGTCAGGAAGCGTATGATGAATGGCTGACAGGCGCGATCGACGAGTATGCCGGGACCGCGCAGCCAATCGCTGTTGCTTCGAATTAATCGGTGCGGTGCGCAATATGCGCACCCTACGAGAATGAACCGAAAGATGCATTCTTTGCGCATCTGACTTTGGAAAGACCCTGATGAGCGACGCCAGTTACACAAGCAAAACCCGCGAGGACGAAGCCAGTTTCGGTGACTACTTTGCACTGCTTAAACCGCGTGTGATGTCGCTGGTT
Source organism: Paracoccaceae bacterium (assembly GCA_003354145.1). GTDB lineage: Bacteria > Pseudomonadota > Alphaproteobacteria > Rhodobacterales > Rhodobacteraceae > NORP181. The sequence goes on along the minus strand of PIVL01000171.1, from coordinate 2,822 downwards.
GTGTTCACTGCCCTGGTTGGTCTGCTGGCGGCACCTGTTTCGGTGCACCCGATGGTCGGCTTTTCTGCGATTCTGTTCATTGCAGTGGGTGGCGGCGCGTCGGGTGCGCTTAATATGTGGTGGGACGCTGATATTGACCGGATTATGCGCCGCACCAGAAATCGCCCTATCCCCGCAGGTAAGGTGCGCCCCGAAGAAGCATTGGCCATTGGGCTGACCCTTGCAGGGTTTTCGGTGGTCATGCTGGCGCTGGCAACCAATCTGCTGGCTGGGGCGATGCTGGCCTTTACTATATTCTATTATGTCGTTGTCTATTCGATGTGGTTGAAACGTTCGACGCCTCAGAACATCGTGATTGGCGGTGCGGCGGGTGCATTCCCTCCGGTGATCGGATGGATCGCCGCCACAGGGTCGATGTCGTTTGAGCCCTGGCTTATGTTTGCTATTGTCTTTATGTGGACGCCGCCGCATTTCTGGGCTTTGGCACTGTTCATGCGTTCGGATTACGATGATGCTGGCGTGCCAATGTTGACCGTGACCCACGGTCGGCGCACCACACGCGCCCATATTGTTGTCTATACCGTCTTGTTGGCGATTCTGGCGATTGGCGCCGGTTTCTCAAACTTTGGCGGCCCGTTTTATCTGGCAGTGGCCGTGACGCTGAATGCTATGTTCTTTTGGGGAGCCGTGAAAATCTGGCGTCGCGATGAGGACATGTCTGAAGTCGACAATTTTGCTGTCGAGCGTAAGTTCTTTCGTCTGTCGCTCTGGTATCTGTTTGCGCATTTCGGCGCGATTCTGGTCGAGGTCGGTCTGAAATCCTATGGGCTAGGAGGCTGGGGATGAGCCTGAAGCCAACACATGAATTACATCGCCGCCGGTTTAGTCGCAATCTTGGCGTCGCACTGGTACTGGCGGCATTGATCGCCGTCATCTTCGGGCTGACCGTGGTCAAAGTGACCAGCAACGGATTTCAGTTTCCCAACACCGAGGAACAGGGCTGATGGCGATGTCCGGCGAGAAAAAGACCGTTCTGCAACTGGTCAGTGTTGTCTTTGTAATGGGTGGCTTGGCCTGGGCCTCGATCCCGTTTTATAACTGGTTTTGCAGTGTGACCGGTTTTGGTGGTGTAACACAGGTCGCCGAATCCGGCTCCGGTGAAATTCTGGACCAAACCGTGACGATTCGCTTTGACGCTTCTCTTGATCGCAACATGCCCTGGCAGTTCAAACCAGTGGTGCGTGAAATGGAACTGCGTATCGGCGAAACGGCTTTGGCGTTCTATGAGGCTTATAACCCCACAGACCGCCCTGTCGCCGGTTCTGCCAGCTATAATGTCACGCCCTATGCGGCAGGTGGCTTTTTCAACAAGATCCAGTGCTTTTGCTTTGACGAGCAATTGCTGCAGCCGGGTGAGCGCGTGATGATGCCAGTGTCATTTTTTGTCGATCCGGAAATAGTGACCGACCGCGACGCGAAATATGTGCATACGATCACTCTTTCGTACACATTTTATGAAACTGATCTGCCCGAGGGCTATGCCGCCCTTGAACAGGTTCAAAAAACCAATATGAACTAGGCCAACAGGCAGAGGGACGCTGAAATGGCACATGAGAAGAACCACGACTATCACATCCTAGCACCATCCGTTCACCCCTTTGTCGGGGCGGTATCCGGGTTTTTGATGCTATTTGGCATGGTGTTGTGGATGCATGATATTACACCATATGTCACCCTGATCGGATTGGCCGGTGTGCTTTACACAATGTACGCATGGTGGTCCGAGGTTGTGGCCGAAAGCCACGTGGGCGACCATACTCCGGTTGTTCGCATTGGCCTGCGCTATGGGTTTATACTGTTCATCACATCTGAGGTGATGTTCTTTGCGGCCTGGTTCTGGTCGTTCTTCAAACAGGCGATGTATCCGATGCAGGATTATGTCGGATCGGAATATATACCGCCGGACATTCACGCGGTCGACGCACTGCATCTGCCACTGATCAACACGCTGGTTTTGCTGTTGTCAGGCTGTGCAGTAACATGGGCGCACCACGCTTTGGTACATGGAAATGATCGCAAGGCATTGGTTCAAGGATTGGCGATTTCAATCGTTCTGGGCGTAGCGTTTACCGCGCTTCAGGCTTTTGAATATGCTGAATTACTGATGAATGATGGCTGGACCTTTGGGAAAGACATCTATTATTCCAACTTCTTCATGGCCACTGGGTTCCATGGTTTCCACGTTATCATTGGCACGATCTTTCTGACTGTGTGCCTGATCCGCGCGATCAAGGGTGACTTTACACCCGGGCAGCATGTCGGATTTGAGGCGGCAGCCTGGTACTGGCACTTTGTGGATGTGGTCTGGTTGTTCCTGTTCTTCGCCGTTTACCTTTGGGGTGCGCCAGCATAATCCAAAGCCATGGCGTTTGCGGTTGAAAAACTGCACACACATCGTATCAAGCAAAGCGCGCAGGTTTCTTGCGCGCTTTCCTTTTGGTCAAGGTTCGACCCTCATGCGCCGCGTCTTGTTCTTGTTGATTTTCGGTATCGCTGGCACCGCTGTGCTGGTATCGCTAGCGCTTTGGCAAATGCAGCGACTGGCTTGGAAACAAGATGTGATTGCCCGGATTGACGCACAGATAGCTTCGGAACCTGTGGCATTGCCTGCTGACCCTGACCCGATAGCTGACAAATACCTGCCGGTCTCGGTCACTGGAACAATTGAGCCGGGTGAACTGCACGTTTTAGTGTCGGTCAAACAAAAGGGCGCTGGATATCGCATCATTGCGCCGTTTCTGACTGAAGATGGTCGCCGCATC
>PIVL01001082.1 GCA_003354145.1 Paracoccaceae bacterium | reverse complement strand
GACCCGGTCTATACATTCGGAGCGGGGGATATTACTTCAGGAACGGTAACACTGACCCTCACTGTTGTTGGCAATTGTAATACTGCTACTGACTTTATGGTTCTCACTGTTGATCCACAGGCTACTGCTGCTGCCGGAGCTGATGACATCTCCTGTTATGACACCCCTTATACTTTAGATGGCACGGCTAGTAATGGTGTAATCACCTGGACCACTTCGGGTGATGGTTCATTCAATACAGCCAGCCTGGAAGACCCGGTCTATACTTTCGGAGCCGGTGATATAACTGCAGGAACGGTAACACTGACCCTCACTGTTGTTGGCAATTGTAATACTGCTACTGACTTTATGGTGCTCACTGTTGATCCACAAGCTACTGCTGCTGCCGGAGCTGATGACATCTCCTGTTATGACACACCTTATACATTGGATGGAACAGCTACCAATGGCAGCATCTCCTGGACAACTTCCGGTGATGGATCCTTCAATACTGCGAGCCTTGAAGACCCGGTCTATACATTCGGAGCGGGGGATATTACTTCAGGAACGGTAACACTGACCCTCACTGTTGTTGGC
>PIVL01001081.1 GCA_003354145.1 Paracoccaceae bacterium | reverse complement strand
GCGGGTGCACGTCACGAGCCGCAGCGACATGAAGACGTCGTCGCCCAGCGCGGCCCATCCCTTCACGTACACCGTGAACGTGAGGTGATGGTGCGCGGCCAGCTGCAGCTTCGTGAACGAGCTCAGCTCGACTGTCTTGTGCGCGCCCAGCGAGAGCTCCAGCGCCTGCATGCTCGCCACCGCCGTCGCGTGCGCCTCCTCCAGCCGCCGGCAGAGCCAGTCGCCGAACTCGTCCTCCTGAGCCGCGCCTACCGCGACCAGCAGTCGTTCGCGGTCCTCCGGGAACAGCTGCGGGTGTTGTGCCATGTCCGCGATGTCGTTGCGGAGCGTGCGCGTGGGCGCCGCGATCACCACCAGTGCCGGCCCCTCGCAACATCCCGGCCGCTCCGGCGAGTGCGGCTCTCCCTCGCTGCGGTCGGAGATGCACGCTGCGACGTGGAGGAGCGTGAGCGTCTTGCCGGCGCCGGGCGTCCCGTAGAGCACGGCGACGTTGCTGCTGGACACGCTCAGCTCGGCGAGCGCCCGCTGCTGCTCTCGCATCAGCATCCGCGACTCCGAGCAGCGTCGCAGGCACCA
>PIVL01001080.1 GCA_003354145.1 Paracoccaceae bacterium | reverse complement strand
CACACAACAACCGCTAGCGCATTTCGTGTTGCATTCTGAATCGGATTCAACCAGAAGTGCTTCAAATTTGGATCTTCACTACGTGTGAAATTTGTTCTCTAGCTGGGTGTGAGGCAGTTAACGCATGGATCTGATCGCCTTCCCAACCATAGTTGACGTCTCGCACTTGCGACGTTGTGTTAGAGCCACAACATGTCCCGTGAAACGGCCCTTAAAAGATGATAAGATCGCCCAATTTGGGATACTGGCAACCGCTTGCGCCATTTCCGCCGTAGATGCAAAGGCATCGCAATAGGTGCCAGCCACAGTGATAAAAAAGTCAGAAAAATAACTGGATGAGGGTACAACCAACACGGCAGATACGGTACGCGCTAGTAACCAAGAAAAACAAACGGAATTTCGGGCAGTCGACATGTTGCGCATAATTGGGGCTGTCTTGATAACAGGTTTAGCCGGGCCAGCGTTGTCCGATCCCGTGGTGGATTCCAATTACAATACCTATGGTTACCCAGGCTTGATCGATATGCCTGCGGCGCATAGTCGGCCAGATGGCGAACTTGCCCTTACTGTAAGTCA
>PIVL01000486.1 GCA_003354145.1 Paracoccaceae bacterium | reverse complement strand
ACAGACAGGTCATATTTGCGGGCAAAGTCCAGATCGCGCTGGTCATGCGCCGGGCAGCCAAAAATCGCGCCTGTGCCGTAATCAATCAGCACGAAATTTGCGACCCAGACAGGCAAGGTCTGATCGGGATAAAGCGGGTGCTGCACCGTCAGGCCGGTGTCAAAGCCGCGTTTGTCAGCCTTTTCCAGTTCCACTTCTGATGTGCCCAAGCTGCGGCATTCGGCACTAAAGGCGGCAAGGTCCGGGTTGTCGGCCTCTAGCGCTTTGGCCAGCGGGTGATCCGTGGACAACGCCATAAAGCTGGCCCCGGCCAAGGTATCGGGCCGTGTTGTATAGACTTCGATATCGGTGTAACCATGCGTAGGAGCAGTCAAATCAAAGCGCATCCGCAGGCCGCGTGATTTGCCGATCCAGTTTTCCTGCATCAGGCGAACTTTGGCGGGCCAGTTGTCCAGATCATCCAGCGCGTCGAGCAGTTCTTCGGCCATATCCGAGATTTTGAAGAACCATTGCGTCAGTTCGCGACGCTCGACATCGGCACCGGAACGCCAGCCCTTGCCGTCAATGACCTGTTCATTGGCCAGAACGGTCATGTCTTCGGGGTCCCAGTTGACCACAGCGTTTTTGCGGTAAACCAATCCGGCAGCAAGCATATCAAGGAACAATGCCTGCTGCTGGCCGTAATATTCCGGATCACAAGTGGCAAATTCGCGGGACCAGTCGATAGACAGGCCCAGCGGTTTCATCTGGCTGCGCATGTCGGCGATGTTGTCATAGGTCCAGGTTTTCGGGTGCCCACCAATCGCCATCGCCGCGTTTTCGGCAGGCATTCCAAAGGCGTCCCAGCCCATCGGGTGCAACACGTTATGGCCAGTGGCGATCTTGTACCGGGCAATCACATCGCCCATTGTATAGTTGCGCACATGGCCCATGTGGATGCGCCCGGACGGATAAGGGAACATTTCCAACACATAATACTTGGGTTTGTCAGCACTGCGGGTCGCGGTGAAAACCCCGGCTTTGTCCCAGGCCTGCTGCCATTTGGTTTCGATTTCGGCGGCTGTGTAACGGGTCATGGGAGTTTCTGGTCCTGTAATTGAAAACGCCGGGACAAAGCCCGGCGTTGTGATAGAGCGATTTGCCCGAACTTGCTAGAGTTTACCGTCTGCAATGCGTAACTGGCGTGCGCGTGCCAGAATGGCGTCTTCGACTGCGCGGGTGGTTCCGGCGCTGACTGTCCCGCCACGCGAGTGCAAGGACAGGCGAAGCGACCGCGCCTCAAGAGCAGGATCAACGATATGCACGGTGGCGCGATACGAGCGGCTGCCACCCGGAGGGGTGCCATATCCAGTGACGATTATGCCAGTAAACGGATCAACTGATTCGATTGGAAGAAAGCGCAGAATGTCCAGGGAAGCGTACCAGATGTATTTGTTCACCCTTACCGTAACTTCCGGGTCCGGCCTGTTAAAGACATCCCATATGGACCCAGATTCAAGCGCCTCTTCACGAGGGGGCTCCTGAATCGCGTTTGGCGCGCCGGTAGAAGCGGTATTAGTCGCGGAATTTCCGCATGACAGTAAGCTTGTCATAGCCACCAGTAACAATATTGTCCGAATTATCACTACTTTGCCTCGTTCATTGCATCAGTCGTCTTGCAACTGTCCTATACACAGGAAAACCGCCTTGCGCACCTGACTAAGCTGGACGGGCGGTTCGTGCAAGACGGTGTGGGTATAGGCAGGCACTTAGACTGTGGTAAAGTTACACCACAAGGTTTGGACGTTGACGGCAATCATCTCATGGGGCTTGCGAACGGGGGGAGGGAACGGGCAATAAGCCAGCATGCTCACACCGGGAAACCTAGTGTGATCGAAATGAAATGAAAGCCGAGGGAAAAAACATGAAAAAAATTCTTCTAACGTCCACGATCATCGTCGGGACAGCTGGAATGGCAGCAGCCGACATTCGACTGAGCGGTGGCGCACGTTTTGGCGTCCTCTACACAGGTAGCAGCACAGCCTATGCAGTCAGCAATCTCGGAGTCCTTACTGAATCTAGCGTAGACTCAAGCACAGACGTCACCAACCGTTTCACAGTAAACGTTGACGGTACAGCCGAAGCCGATAACGGCCTGAGCTTCTTTGCTCGTGTTCGTATTCGTGGTGGCAACACCGGTGACGGCGATACATCCTCTTCTGGTGTTTCGGCACCACGCGTAGGTGTTACATGGGAAGGTTTGACTGTTGCTGCTGGTAACATCAACGGTGCTTTGGAATCCACACCTGGCTTGTATGACGGCGCAGTAGGCCTGACCGGTCTTAACTGGACCAACCTTCCAACTAACGCGGCCGCAATCGGCGCCTTTGCCTGGGATTC
>PIVL01001079.1 GCA_003354145.1 Paracoccaceae bacterium | reverse complement strand
AGAACATGTTTTGCATCTCTTCGGGTCAGGGCGTCTCACTGTTTCTTCTTCGAGGACGCTTCCACGCCAACCGTCGGTGCCTTCTGGCTTCCAGGGCTTCTTCTTTTCCTTTGGTGGCCCTGGCGGCTTCTGCTTTGGTGGCTGCTCTCGACGTCGGTCATCCTTTGGCTGCTCGTATCCATCTTCTCGTTCGGCACTTCTTGCTCGACTCTGGTATCGTTTGGCAATCACTCGCGGGCGTGGCGAAGGTGAAGAGGAGTACGACGGTGAAGGCGTCGGTGAAAGTGATCTCCTCCTTCTCTCTTTGGATCTTCTTCTGGATCTTCTACTTCTCGGTGCCATCGCAGCGCAGTTGATGCTTCGAGTAGGTGCGCGAACGCAAACACTACTTTCGTGTTACCCAAATCTGATAGGTGCGCAAGCGCAAACGCTATCGTCCAAAGTGTATTTGATAGGTGCGCAAGCGCAAACTCTATCGGTCTCAAAGCACTGGGTTGATTCGATAGGTGCGCAAGCGCAATCGCTATCTTATCTTCCACAGTGTGGGTAAGGCGCGCACGCGCGACCGCTTACCTTC
>PIVL01001078.1 GCA_003354145.1 Paracoccaceae bacterium | reverse complement strand
CCCAGTAGATCGAAAGTAGTAGACGTTTGGCTCAGACTTGAGCCTCGTTCCTCCTAGTATCCTTAGTAGGTCTGCGAAGTAGTCCTGCCATGCCTTGGGTGAAGTCTTGAGTCCGTATAGTGGTCGCCTGAGTCGCCAGTAGATCTTCGGTCCGTCATAGTCAGGAGGGTAGTACTCCTGAGGTGGTTCGATGATGATAGTCTGTCCCTCTGCTAGTTCTGCATGTAGGAATGCTGTAGTGATGTCTCCGAACAGTGCTCTGTAGCCTCTCTGTAGTCCGAACAACATCAGTGTCTTGAAGGATAGTAGTAGTGGTGTGCTGGCGTAGGTCTCTTCGTCTGTAGTGTCCTGGGTGTAGCCCTTTGCTACTAGTCTTGCCTTGACCTCGTTTCCTTTCCATCGTAGTACCCATCTGGTCTTGATGATGGACTTCTTCTCCTCTGTAGTCAATGTAGTACTGTCTACCTCCTCGTAGACTCCAAAGTCTCTCATGCTCTGCATCTCTTTGTTCATGCCTTCACGTAGTCTGTCCTCTGGGTATTCTCGTAGCATAGCCTTAGTGATGATAGGATCGTCTA
>PIVL01001077.1 GCA_003354145.1 Paracoccaceae bacterium | reverse complement strand
GCTGTACCCCTTCAGCTATTGGCTGTTGGCCTTTGGCCTCTTATCTTGGCTGAGATGCTGAGACAAAATTGAAGGATGGCTATGCTGGCCTCTCTTGGGGCTTTCCTAGGCGCTCTTACTTCTTTTGGGCTGTTTTGAGGCTCTCTGGGGTTCTCTTGGGCCTATCTTGGGCCTCTCTTGGACCATCTTGGCCTCTCTTGGGCCTCTCTTTGGCTCTGCCAAAGCTCTCTCGGTGCTCTCTTGGCTTCTCTTGGTCTCTGTTAGGCGGCTCTTGGGAGTCTCTTGGGGGTGTCTTGGCCTCTCTTGGGCGCCTTTTGAGCCCTCCTTTCTGGGCCCCTTGAGCCAAGAGGCAGCAAGACAGCAAGAAAGTGGTCCAAGAGAGCGCAAAGAGCCGCCAAGAGATCCCCAAGGGAGCCAAAACGGAGTCCCAAAAAGTTGTCTTTTCGCGTCTTTTTTGGGGCCAGTTTTTGGACCCTCTTCGGGACTCCCCTTCGGAGGGTTTCTTGGACGCTTGGTCTCTCCAAAAATAGGATTTTGCTTGGGAGGTCCTGCAAAAACGCTGCTTCCCCCAGGTCGCT
>PIVL01001076.1 GCA_003354145.1 Paracoccaceae bacterium | reverse complement strand
TGTACATGCTCGACACCGCTCGGGCCACCGCGCTGCGGCACGAGCGACACCCGGAGCTGGACGCGGGCCTGCTGAGGGACCTGGCGGTGGCGCTCGAGGAGCAGCATATAGACAACCCGTACATACGAGGCCTCCGAAGGATGGTGGACGTCTTCGGACCGCTGCGCCGTGCGTGCGGCGATGCCTTCTCGCTGCGTTTCGCTGCGGCCTCGCCGGACGACGACACCCGTCGGTACGAGCGGCCCCAGGCGGAGGAGATAGCGGTCGTGTTCGAGAGCGTGGACGGTGCTCCGCCCTCCTCCCGCGACCTTGTCGTCTGGCCCGTTGGCGAGGAGGCGCGTCGGGTGAGTGACCGTAACGAGAGGGTTGACCCGCTCACGTACCCTTTGCTTTTCCCGCGCGGCGAGCTGGGATGGCACGAACACCTCGCGCATGGAGCGGACAGTTTCGAGACGGGTGCCGGCCGTCTCACGAGGCGACGGGTCACGGTGAGCGTCGCGCAGTTCTACAAGAGCAAGCTCATGCTCATGTATCCGTTCGAGCCGTGCCTCCCGCATTGCGCGGGCCCGTTGTTCCAG
>PIVL01000485.1 GCA_003354145.1 Paracoccaceae bacterium | reverse complement strand
CGCAATTGCGCTGACACGAGGGGAGCAACAACGGGTTCAATTTCCGCGCCGCAGAAATTTTTCCGTTTGCAGACGTTCAAAACCGATCAGAGGCAACTTTCGGAGACCGGTCATTTGCCACAGCGCCCACGAACTGGTAAGATGCGGACTTTCCAGTCCTTCAATTGGATCGGTCCAACTGGCGCTTTCGGCCCAGACCTGCCGTTCGTGTCATCGTCAGACGCTGCGGCGCAGCTTCCGTAATGCTGACATTCGTTCATAGTGCAGCATTTGGATCGTGGCAAAGTCGGCAGAGCGGGACTTTGCGGACATCTGAAAATCTGAGACCCTCGCTTGCCGGAACGATTTGAGCGCCGTAACATGTTTATAACGCTTACAGGAGGATCACATGCTTATCCGTGTCGGAAACATCGAAGTATGGCGAATTCTGGAAAGTGTGGATGCCCTTATGGACCCGCTGAAATTTTTCCCGGATATGTGCGGCGATGGATTGTCGGAGATGCAAAGTCTGGTACCGCGTCAACTGTGCCCTGATACCGGCTTCATTCTGCTACCTATTCAGGGTTTCCTGATCAAAACACCTCAGCATATTATTCTGGTCGACGCATGCGTTGGCAATGATAAGACATACGATAATTTTGATAAATGGTACAAACGATCGGACGGGCGTTTCATGGCTGGCCTGATTGCAGCGGGAATAACCCCGGCTGATATCGATTTCGTTTTGTGCACCCATCTGCACGTCGATCATGTTGGATGGAATACACGGTTGGAAAACGGGCAATGGGTCCCGACATTTCCCAACGCCCGTTATTTATTGCCCGCAGCTGACAATGCCTATTTCGGTGCTGATCCAGGCGTCGTTTACACCGAAAGCGTCTTGCCCGTTATCGCCGCAGGACAGGCCGAATTCGTAAGTTCGGATCACATGCTGGGTGACTATGTATCGCTCATTCCGACGCCGGGTCACACGCCTGGTCATGTCTCGGTGCGCATTGCAAATTCCGGTCATGTGGCCGTCATTACCGGCGATGTGATGCACAGCCCAATACAGTGCTATCACCCGGAATGGAGCTTCCTGTACGATTATGACCCCGTTCAGGCGGCCAGAACGCGCCGATCATTTCTTGCATCTTGTTGTGACGCCGGAAATGTGATGCTTGGAAGCCATTTTCCTCTTCCCTCATTGGGCACATTTCATGAGCACAGTACTGCTTTCAAGTGGGTCGAAAAATAGGCGATAGTGTTTGGATACCAATGTGATCCAGAGGATGAATGGGCTCCAAGCGGTCAATGGGGACTATCAAGAATTTCCCGTATAAGATGTGCGCACTCGAAATTGGCGTTTCAAATTCGGTCGAATTTGGCACCTTTACAGCTCACAATCTGGAGGTGAATCTTCCGATCGGATCGTCGCCACGGCTCACGGATAGGCTATGACTGCAATGCGGACTTTGCTGCCGTTCAGACTTGATGTTGCGGTCAGTCGACTCGCCAATTTTCAGGTGCCAAACGAGAATTTCCATCGAAGTGAAATCCCCCGTCAGGCTCTAGCAACTCTGCAGAAAGTTGAATAACTTCGCTGGTGTCAGCAGTTGTCAACGCGGTGTCAAAGGCTGATGTAAATCGATGTGCAAATTTCGGGTCGCTAGCGACCAGTTTCCGGGGAATAGATTTCCCTTTTGCCGCCCAAAGGCCTCTTGAACGGAAATAGTGTTCAGCCATCGCTGGGTAAAGAAACATCAGTGATGCCTGAAGTTCATGTACAGAACGCGGGGAACGGATGTCATCAATCATATCTGTAATTGCATAACGTGAATTGTTCCTATCCGCAGCAGTCCAGACCGGTGGGCCTTCCTCTAACACTATTCGCGACAGTGTTTTGATTTCAGTAGCAGTATTGTTTGGTGCGGAAACTTCGAAACCATCCGCGACCATGTCAGCGAGCGATGGAACACCCGAAAGACGGTCAACATATCGAAAAAAGTACTCCAATGTTTTCGGATCATGGACAAAGGCTTCAACGGGCCAGCCATCGTGGAAGAAAGATTCTCGGCGCGCCTGATCAAGCACGTCATAGATAATGACCAGATCCAGATCAGAATGTTGCGTAGCTTCGCGACGAACGACAGACCCAGCAAGCAAAACAACAGTGGCATTGGAGTAACGCTGGGTCTGGATTTCTGATGCTGCTTTAAGCGCTTTATCCAAATTCATTTTCAAGGTCTACCTTTCACAATAATATCAAACCATGACTAATGACGTATACTAGTGTTCCGAGTCTGACGCTTGCTACCTGTTTCCTCGAATTTCATCGACGGTGTTCAGTGCGCGCCGTTCTCGGGCGAGGATGTTCTCGGCGGTTTTGGTCCATGTGAAGGGCTTTG
>PIVL01001075.1 GCA_003354145.1 Paracoccaceae bacterium | reverse complement strand
GGAGCCTACTTGATGGGACTGGCCTTTGGCTTTGGTTGGACGCCTTGCGTTGGACCGGTACTGGCATCGATCCTGATGATTGCCAGCGGCATGGACGAAGTATGGCGCGGCGCGTTGCTGTTATTTTTCTACGGTGCGGGAATGACGGCACCGTTTATTATCGCGGCCTTTTTCGCCAAACCGTTTCTGGCCTGGGTGCGCAAACACCGGGCAGCGTTTGCCTGGGTGGAAAAGGCGATGGGGGTCATGCTGATCCTGTTTGCGGTGCTAATCGTTACCGGCGGCGTACGGTATATCGCTTTTTTAATGCTCGAATGGTTTCCTGGATTTCAAAACTTGTTGTAGCTGTTTTTAGAAAGGATAGAGGATGAAATATCTATTGGCCGGGCTGGTGGCCCTAGTGATGGCAGTTCCTGTGATGGCGACTGAAATTGGCGATGATGGCCTATACAAAACACCGTGGCTGCGTGACACCTTTAAAGATTTGCGCGAAGATCTGGAGGAGGCCAATGCCGAAGGCAAACGGCTGGTGCTGTTCTTTGAACAACGCGGCTGTGTCTACTGCAAAAAGATGCATGA
>PIVL01001074.1 GCA_003354145.1 Paracoccaceae bacterium | reverse complement strand
AATCATCGGCCCAGGGGTGGAGCCGTTCTGGCGGTCGCACTCATTTGCAGGAATTCAGCCTCGCTCACAAACCCGTCCGCAGTACTGACACTTGAAGGCAATCGGGCAAATTCTCGTCCTCTCACGCCTACTCTGTCGCGTCTCGCGTCATAGTAGAGACAAAGGTTGTTCCAACAATTTTTCCCGTGGACCAGTTGAATCGCGACTCCATCAGGCCCCTGTCGGGAGGGATTGTCGGGCACTTCCACACAACCTGTCAGCGCCAGAAATGCACCCGCCAACAATGCGGCCCGACCTGAACCCAATCTGCAAAGAAGCTGATTTTCTTTCGAAACTGTCATATCAGGACATTCCCATATAGAAATGAAAGCAATCTGCAATATCTACCACACTTTGGCCATGCAGACTAAGCCGACATTTCTCAAGCTGGAAAATTGACAAGTTACTTTGGGAATGCGGGTTTATTGGACCTTCGCCGTTTATGACGACACCGCCCTGCCCGACTCAGCCACAGGCTTTGTGCGCGCAGAAACCGTTGAACACGCCTTCGCGATGCTGCCCAGGGATCAGACTGACCTC
>PIVL01000170.1 GCA_003354145.1 Paracoccaceae bacterium | reverse complement strand
ACACGTTCGCGTAGCGCCAGTGGATGTGGCTTGCCCATCTGTGATCTCCATATCTGCCATAAAGACAGGGAATCACAGATCAAACGATTTGGGAATCCTGAACCTGTTCAGCCGCGACAGGCTCTAAATCGCCATTTAGATCGCACAAGTTGAGCAACTATTAGAGTTTCCACGGGTTTGCCAGCAAAACGAGGGTCTAGATGTACCAAAGGCAACAAAATAAGCATCTAGACTACCGAGCGCACCATATAATAAAGAAGCGTTGGGGATGTAACCGCGAATCTGCGATTTCGTTAACCCGTGCCGATGTCCGTGCGCGCAATTGAGACTGCTTTGATGACAGCGTGTACGTTGTCGCCGGGTTTCAATTTCATGCGATCCGCCGACCGCCGGGTGATCCGGGCCAATAGACGTTCGTCGCCACATTGCATCTGAATGATCACGCCAGGGCCGGTGCCATCCCGTATGGTGATGATCTGAACTGCAAGAATATTCAGGGCAGATAAATCAGGTGACGTTGTAAGCGAGAGGATAATATCCTGTGCCAGAATCCGAACCCGGGTTTGCACGCCAATTGCTACGTCCATACGTGGCAAAAACAGGCGACCACCGGAAAATTCCAGTTCGCTTAACCCATCGTCGTGGTGGTGCAGGATCGTAGCAGGCAAGACAGAGCCCGCTTCGCGCACGCCCAGTTGGCGCACCATGTCGGGGTCCGACAGGACCTGTTCAGCGGCACCAGCCCGCGCGATCTGGCCGTTTTCCAACACAACAACAGTCGTCGCCAGACGGGCAACTTCGGTCATCGAGTGGCTAACATAGAGGATGGGAATGTTGGTGTGATCACGCAAGCGTTCCAGATAGGGCAGTATTTCGGCCTTACGCGCGCTATCCAGCGAGGCAAGTGGCTCGTCCATCAACAACATACGCGGATGCGAAAGCAGCGCCCGGCCAATGGCAACCCGCTGTTTTTCGCCCCCGGACAGCGCCCCGATACGGCGATCCATCAGTTGTATGATGCCCAGAAGATCACAAACATCATCCAGTGTTGGGCCATCTGGTCGTGGTGTCTTAAACCGCTGCCCATAGGTCAGATTGGCCTGAACCGATAGATGCGGAAACAACCGCCCATCCTGAAACACATATCCAAGTTGACGTTTGTGTGTAGGTAAATTTATCCCTCTATTGCTGTCAAACAGAACCGTGTCGTCCAGCGAGATTCGTCCTGATTCAGGATTAAGAAGACCAGCCACAGCGTTGATAACAGTTGTTTTACCTGATCCGGACCGACCAAAAAGAACCGTTATGCCAGGAGGCGCGTCAAAACTCACCTGGACTTCGATCCCGGCCAATTGATGGCGTAGATTGACAGACAAGCTCATGTTCCTGCCACCCGTTTGGTGGCGCGTCGGGCCAAAATTTCGGACAGCAGAATGGCCACCAATGCCAGCACTACCGATATTGCAACCAGCCGCAGGGCCGACGATTCACCGCCGGGAACCTGCAGGAATGTATAGATTGCCAGAGGCAGGGTTTGGGTCTGTCCGGGGATGTTAGAGACAAAGGTGATAGTGGCACCAAATTCACCCAATGCTTTGGCGAAAGCAAGCACCGAACCCGCAATCACACCGGGCAGGATCAATGGCAACGTGATCGATGTGAACACCCAAAGTCGTGAAGCTCCCAGCGTTGCGCCGGCCTGTTCCAGCTTCGGGTCTACGGCCTCCATCGCTATGCGGATGGCGCGGACCATTAGCGGAAAGGCCATGATTGCGGCGGCCAGAACAGCGCCCGTCCAGCGAAAGGCCAGCACAAGACCAAAGGTTTCTTCAAGCCAGCTGCCAACCAACCCGCGCCGTCCAAATGTCAGAAGCAGCAGATAGCCGGTCACCACAGGTGGCAAGATCAGCGGCAAATGCACCAGCGCGTTCAGCAGCTGCTTGCCGCGAAATTGGCCACGGGCAAGTATGTAGGCAGTCAATATCCCCAAAGGTAGGCTTAGCAGCGTTGCCCAAAAGGAAACCTTTAGCGACAAGGCTACGGCTTGCCACTCCTGAGGTCCCAACCAATCACTCATGGGGTGCCTCCCGGCTGGTCAAAGCCGTATTCACTAAATATTTGGCGGGCTTCCGGATTGCTAAGAAAGCCAAGAAAAAGGGGCGCATCCGGGTTTGAACTGTCGTCAACAACTGCCGCCGGATACAGGATTTCAGGGTGGCTATCCCGAGGGAATACATCCACGATCCGTACCCTTGGATCGACCCCGGCGTCGGTGGCATAGACAATGCCCATTGAGGCCTCGCCGGTGGCGACATGAATCAGCGCCGCGCGTACGTTGTCCGATTGCGCCACGTGGTCTTTTACGTCGTCCCAGACCCCCAGAGATTGCAATGCTGCCTTACCGTAAATCCCGGCGGGAACTGCGTTTGTCAGCGCCATAGCTAACCAGGATTGATCCAATGCACCCGCCAGATCAAAATTCAGCGCGATTTTCAGTTGCGTGTCATTTCCGGGGGCGGCGATCAAAACCAAACGATTGGACAACAGGTCAACGCGGGTTTCATCGCGCAGCAATCCGTCTTGTTGCAGCCAATCCATCCAGTCAGTATTGGCCGAAATAAAAATATCCGCCGGAGCACCATATTGGATCTGCCGTGCAAGCGCTGAGCTAGCTGCATAAGACACCTGAACAGGTTTTCCTGTCCGATTGCTATAATGCTCAACGACATCATCCAGTGCTGTTTTCAGGCTGGCGGCCGCAAATACGGTTACCGGTCGCGATTGTGCTGCAACAGACAGGCCCGACGCCATCATCACAAACAGCGAAATCATCAAAAGAGACAGGCGTGAGGGCATAAATCAGGCTTTTCAGGTTAATCGTTGCCCAACAAATATCACGTATAGGCTGGCAAAGATGCAAGAGTGTTTAAAACCAACCTATTACGGTGAAATCATCTGCACACCTGGCAGCCGCTGAATTTGAAACACGTCTTCATCATAGATGTCTGTCATTTCATCAACCATCTGTTCGGTCCAACCGGGCAAGTCCAATTCCTCTTCGAGTTTGTCCTCGATTGCGAATTTGTCCAGAAACGCCGAAATGACACGGCGCTTTTGCATTTCGGTCATTACCGCGTGGCTTTTCAGATAGGCGCGGAATCGTTTCATGCCTTCGCGGGTCATGATGTCACCAAGCAGATCAAACCCACCGACGATTTTTTCACCATTCTCGAGCCCCGCCAGATCGCGAATGATCTGGGCCCAGATTAGCGGTGTATCCTCGTTGCACCAGACGGTAATGGGCACGTCCGGTGCCGCATCGCGGATACGCGCCAGAGTTTCGGACCAACGGACTTCACGTGGATCTACCCCGCCTAGAAAATCTGCGAACTGTTCTTGTGGCGATGTGTCAAATACCGCTGGAAGAAACGATGCCGGATTGCGAATAGCCATGAACATTTCAACCTGATCAAAGGGGAAAAGCTGGCGCATATTGGCAATACGCTCTGGGGCCATCGGATAAAGTTGGCCCTGACGAACGCAAGAGCGAGGCGCACCAAAGAAATGCGTGTTTGACAGGATTAGCCGATCGGCCCTTTCATCGTCCAGCATGGCATCAATCAGGATATTCCGCGCATCAGGTGACGCAGGTGCCTCTTTCAGCGCGTTGAACGTGTCTTTTAATAGTTTGCGGTATTTTCCGGGGCCGGGGACAGCGATGCCAAGCTTAGCAAAATCGCCTTTATTGCGAAGTAAACATTTCATCAGGCGATCATCGTCGGTGTAATGCGCACCTGTGTGAAGAATGACCTGCATTTTGTTCCATCTGCCTGAAAAGTGTTGAAAATTAAGTATCGCGTTGCCTGGGTAAGGTCAAATACCTTTGCCCTTTGCTACTGCTCTACTTAAGGTGTCAGGGCTCTCTTTCATCATTCAGACAGGCAGTGATCTTTGCCAGCAGTTCACTGTCCAGTTTCACGTCTACAGCCTGCGCATTGCGGGCAATTTGAGAGCCATTACTTGCTCCGGCAATGACACTGGGCACCACGGCATCGCGAAGCAACCAGCCAAAGGCAAGATCAATAAGCTCTAACCCGGCGGACTTGGCGATGGCGTCCAATTGGGTTGCTTTGGCCACATTGGAATCGGTCATGAACTGATCCGCCATTCGCTGCGATTTTGCCAGTCTGCTTCCTTCAGGGGCAGGCTGACCAACCAAGTATTTTCCAGTCAGAATACCGCTTTCCAAAGGAAAAAACGGTAACACACCCAGCCCATATTTTTGACAAACTGGAATTACCTCGGCCTCGATCTTGCGGTTCAGCATGGAATAGCCTTCTTGCGTTACAATAAACCGGTTGGCCCCCATTTCGAGGGCTACATATTGCGCTTCGACTGTTTGCCACGCGCTGAAATTCGAAGAGCCGATATAGTGGACTTTCCCAGCCCGGATCAGATCATCAAGTGCTGCAAGGGTTTCGTCAATCGGCGTGTCCGGGTCTGGGGCGTGAAATTGCAGAAGGTCAATCCAGTCGGTGTTCAACCGCTTTAGGCTGTCCTCGACCGCGGCCACGATGTAGCGACGCGATCCACCGGATTTCACCCCGTCCTCGTCCATTTTCATGCCGAATTTGCTAGCCAGAACCACGTCTTTGCGCCGCTTTGCCAAGGCTGTGCCCAGAAACGATTCAGAGGCACCACCTACGCCCATTGGATAGACGTCAGCCGTATCAAACATCGTGACACCCGCGTCCAATGCTGCATGAACAACGGTTTCAGTTGCGGTCTGATCCAGCCGCCCGCCGAAATTATTGCAGCCTAATCCAAGCGTCGAAACCTTTAGCCCGCTTGTCCCGATATTGCGAAGTTCCATTTTTCTCTCCTGTTTGACGCTTAGTTTGCAATTTCACGCTGAACGCTAGACCAGCTTGCCCCACAAATCATATTCGCCAGCTTCATCCACTTGTACGGTCACGATATCTCCGACGCTTAGCGTGCTAAATTCCTCGTCGATAAACAGATTGCCGTCGATCTCTGGCGCGTCTGCCATCGTTCTGCAAGTCGCGGCCTGATCATCGATTTCGTCAACTATGACGTCCAGGTTTCGGCCAACTTTCGCCGACAGCTTTGCTTCGGAAATCATTTGCGCTTTGGCCATGAACCGATCCCAGCGATCCTGCTTAACCTCATCGGCCACATGATCCGGCAGCGCATTAGACCGCGCGCCAGCAACGTTTTCATATTGAAAACACCCTACACGGTCCAGCTGCGCTTCGTCCATCCAGTCCAACAGAGTCTGAAACTCGGCCTCGGTCTCGCCCGGATAACCGACGATAAATGTCGAACGCAAAGTAATGTCGGGGCAGATGCTGCGCCATGCGGCAATCTCGTCCAGCGTTTTCGATCCCGCTGCCGGGCGTGCCATGCGGCGCAGAACGTCAGGGTGGGCGTGCTGAAACGGGATGTCCAGATAAGGCAACACGCCGCTGTTTGGGTCGGCCATCAGCGGAATCAGATCGCGGACATGCGGGTAAGGATAGATATAATGCAAGCGAACCCAAACACCTAGCTTGCCAAGTTCACGAGACAAATCAAGAATGTGGCTACGCACTTCGCCAGTTTTCCACAGATTAAGGTCGTATTTGCGATCCAGCCCATATGCACTGGTATCCTGCGAGATCACCAAGAGTTCTTTAACGCCGTTATCCACAAGCCGCTCAGCCTCGCGTAGAACTGCATGGGCCGGGCGCGAGGCCAGTTTGCCACGCATATCCGGGATAATGCAGAACTTGCACTTGTGGTTGCAACCCTCGGAAATCTTTAGATAACTGAAATGTCTTGGCGTCAGAGAGACGCCCGAAGCCGGCATCAGGTCAATAAATGGATCGGGATCAGGTGGAACCGCATCATGCACAGCGTCCAGAACCTGTTCGTACTGATGTGGCCCGGTGACTGCCAGTACTTTGGGGTGGGTTCCGGTGATAAACGCGGGTTCGGCCCCCAAACAGCCGGTGACGATGACGCGGCCATTTTCAGACAGCGCCTCGCCAATAGCCTCAAGTGACTCGGCCTTGGCGGAATCGAGAAACCCACAGGTGTTCACGATCACCGCGTCAGCCCCGCTATAGTCCGATGAAATGCCATATCCTTCGGCCCGCAGCCGGGTCAGGATGCGTTCGCTGTCAACCAATGCTTTGGGACAGCCAAGCGATACCATACCGATGGTGGGCTGACCGGGGCGCGATTTGTCGGTCATCCGGGCGGCTGGTGCAAGATCGGGGCGCAGATTTGGAGGATTTGTGTTCATCCCTGCGCATATAAAGACACTTGCAGCAGGTGCAAACCCTTTGACCATTGCGTGGCGGCATAAGGCGACTAAGTTAAGAATACAATTAGGCCGAGGAGATGACATGCGTTGGGTGTTTCGGATCATCGCAATAGTGCTGATTGCAGTATTGATCGCAGTCGGCGCTTTGTTTTTTCTGCCGGGTGAAAAGATTGCCAAAATCGCGGCGGATCAGGTCAAGGCGCATACAGGGCGCGAATTGGTGTTTGATGGCGGAGTATCGGTTACACTATGGCCAGTTTTGGGGGTGGAAACGGGTCCTGTGACCTTTGGCAATGCCGATTGGGCCGGGTCCGAACCCATGCTAAGTGCGCAAAGTCTGGCTATTGGGATTTCTGCGCCAGATCTGTTGCGCGGTGATATCCGGGTTAAACGTATTGTTGCTGACACACCAAAGTTGCGACTTGCGACCCGTGAGGATGGGCAAGGCAACTGGGAATTTGAAACAACGCCAAGCGAGCAACCCAGCAACGGCGTTACTGCAAACAAGCCAACAAGCGTACCGCTAACTCTTGAGCGGTTGACTCTGAACAACGCAGGTCTGGTTTATGCGGCTGCCGGGACCGAACCCGTGACGGTCGAAAACCTTGACCTTTCGCTGGTCTGGCCCGAGGCGAGCGGCCCGGCAGACATTGTGCTTACGGCTCGGCCGATAGGCGAAGAGATCACGATCGCTGCGAATATTGGTGGGTTTGAGGGCTTTTTAGGTGGCGAGGTGGCTCCGATCAGTGCTCGGATCACAGCCCCCGCAAGCGAAATTGATTTTCTGGGGCGCGCCAATCTGGCCGGTGACGCGTCAGGTCACATTGCCCTTAACAGCAGTAATACTATCAGGATGCTGGCAGCCTTTGGCCTTGGGCCAATAGAAATTCCATCGGGGCTTGGCCACGCGGCGAAAATCGACGGGGATGTAACCTATACCAGCGACGGGCGATTGTCGGCGCGGGACCTGACACTAAAGCTGGATGAAAATCATCTGACTGGGGCCGTCGATATTACGCTTGCTGAAACATCGCAATTTACCGCCCAATTCAGCGCCGGAGCATTGGATTTTTCGGGTTTGACCGGGACCAAGGACGGCGGCAGTGGACAGGAAAGTACGGCGGCATCCGGCACTGGCTGGTCTAAAGTCCCCATTGATGCCAGCGGCCTTGGTGCAGTTAACGGGACGATCAGCTTTACTGCGCAAAGCATCAAAACCGATGTGGCGCAGCTTGGGCAGACACAAGCTTCTTTGCAAATTGAACGGTCACGTGCGGTGCTGGGGCTGACAAAGGTCTCGGCCTATGGTGGGACGTTGACGGGCCAGCTCGTGGCCAATAATCGCAGCGGTTTTTCGGTCGGTGGTGAGCTTCTGGCCACTAATATTGGGATAAAGGCAGCACTTGGTGAATTGGCCGGGTTTGAACGGTTGGAGGGGAAAGCCGACACTCAGATCAAATTCCTTGGTGTTGGTGAGTCGATGGATGCTATCATGCGGTCTTTGTCTGGTCAGGGCGCGCTGAAAATGGATGGCGGTGTTATTTCTGGTTTTGATCTGGATAGGCTGATGCGCTCGGGCGATAGCACCGGGGGCACAACAGTGTTTGACAGCCTGACGGCGACATACACGATTGCTGGTGGCAATCTGGTGAACGAGGATTTGTTGCTGTTGCTGCCAAAAATACAGGCTGACGGGGCAGGGCGTGTTGGGTTGGGTGATCAGGATATTGATTATCTATTTACGCCGGTCGTGCTGCGCTCAGGCGACAGACAGGGGTTGTCGGTCCCTGTGCGTTTTCGTGGCCCATGGGCCGATCTGAAAATTCGACCAGACCTAAGCGCGGCCGTTAAGGGCGAAGTTGGCAATCTAGAACAAGACGCCCGCGATGCGGCCCAGCGAAAGCTTGAAAAAGAGCTGGGGGTCACCGTGGGCGAAGGTGAAGATGCTGAAAAGGTCTTAATAGAGGGTCTTGAAGACAAGGCCAGGAAAGAGCTTTTGCGATTGCTGGGGCAGGATTAACGTAGTTGGGCGCCAATTCGTCTGGTCATTAGGACATTCCCCAATTGGGATCAAAGTTCCAGAGGGTTGGATTTGGCGATTTTATCAAACGTCATCAGCAGTTTGATTAGTTTAGGCATCTGGTCCAGATAGATCATGTTCGGCCCATCAGAAGGCGACCGGTCCGGGTCTTCGTGGGTTTCAATAAACACGCTTGCCACGCCGATGGCGACAGCTGCTCGGGCCATCAACGGTGCGAATTCACGCTGACCTCCGGTTGAGCCGCCAAGCCCGGCAGGTTGCTGAACTGAATGGGTCGCATCCATTACCACCGGATATCCGGTAGCGCCCATTTGCGGCAACGAGCGCATATCGGTGACAAGGGTGTTATACCCAAACGAAGTGCCCCGTTCGGTCAGCAATATCTTGTCGTTGCCTGTGGATTCGATCTTGCCGACGACATTTGCCATATCCCAGGGGGCCAGAAACTGACCTTTTTTGACATTGATAGCGGCGCCGGTTTCTGCGGCGGCCAGAAGAAGATCAGTTTGTCGGCAAAGCAGTGCCGGAATTTGCAGAACATCGCAAACCTGTGCGGCCATACGACATTGGTCAGGAGTGTGAATATCGGTAAGGACTGGTACGTTGATCTGTTTTTTGACGCTGTGCAGCATGACCAGCCCCTCTTCGATCCCGGGCCCGCGAATGCCCGACATCGATGTGCGATTGGCCTTGTCAAACGAGGCTTTGAACACATATTGCGCCCCGGCCGCATCGCAGGCCTCTTTCATGGTCCCGGCAATCATCTGCGCGTGATCAGCACTTTCCAGTTGGCAGGGGCCTGCAATAATGGTCAGCGGGCAATCATTGCCGACGCTCAAGTCGGCGATCTGGACATGTTTCATAGCTACGAAGTTACCTGTTCTCGAAGGATGGATGCTGTCAGAGAGATCATCATATAAACACCGCCAAAGATCAAGAACGCCAGGATCGTGTTTTCGAACTTCCGGGGATAGCTGGGCTCTTGTGAGGGTACTGGTTGAACCGAGATCGTCAGATAACGAACCTGCCGGTTGGCCTCCATCCGGGTCTGTTCGACTTGTTGCAATGCGGATTGCAACAACATGTCCCGTGTAGACAGATCGGCCTGTGCCATTTGAATGTTAACCGTCAGTTTTGCCAGGGAATTTTCGCCTTGGCTGACGTCAGTCATTTCTTCGTTCAACGATTTCAGCAGTTTGTCATAGCGAGCTATGTCAGCGCGTACGCCATCAACCTTTGCCTGATTGGGGCGGATGTTGTCCAGCAACGCCGCCAAATGCAGTTCTTTATCCTGCAATTCCACTTCAACAGTGTTGATTCGCCCACGTAGTCCCGCAATCACCCCTTCGGGATCCAGAATTGCCCCGGTTAGCTGCAATTGCACCAACGCCTCTTGTGCTTTGCGTCTTTCATTTTGCGCTTTCTCAAAACCCTTTTCTGCATCCTTCATCTGGTCACC
>PIVL01000484.1 GCA_003354145.1 Paracoccaceae bacterium | reverse complement strand
CAGGGCGTCGCGGCTGTCCAGATCGGCGGTATAAAGCGCCTTGCCCGTCACTTTTTCGATCCCGTCAATCAGCGGAACCGGGCGGCCTATCGCGCAAGTATCAGGTTTTACGTTCATTGACGTGCCTCCGCTGCAGCGACCTGTACGGACTTGATGATCTTCACGTACCCGGTGCAGCGGCAGATGTTACCGCCCAATGCGGTTTTGATCTCTGCCACGCTGGGGTCGGGATTTTCCCGCAGCAGGCCTTCGGCGGCCATGATCATGCCCGGTGTACAGAAGCCGCATTGCGCCCCCAGATTCTCGTGAAAGGCACGTTGCAGCGCCGAGAGGTGGCCATCACGGGCCTGTCCCTCGATGGTTTCGACCTCAGAGCCTTGGCATGCAGCGGCAAGTGTGATGCATGACAGTCGCGGCTGCCCGTCGATCAGGACGGTACAGGCGCCGCATTCACCACCGTCACAGCCCTTTTTGGCACCCGTCAAAGCCTGCCGGTCACGAAGAAAATCGACCAGTAGCAGATTGTCTTGCACGGCATCATCCACTGCACGGCCGTTGATTTTCAGACTGAGGATTCGCTTCATTCAGGTAACCTTCCCGCTTTTTTGTCTATAAAGCAATAAATCGGTACCAGTATACTTAAAAAGAAGGTATGGTATAGTTAATTCTTTATTGAAGCGATAAAACTGGAGTATTTTCGGCCTCCACCTCTGTACCCGAAGGAACGGTTCGCACCGTTGCAAGACCCGCGTCATGCAGGTAGAAGTAGCGATTGGAAAAGTGTGCGGTCCTTTCTGACATTACGACAAAAGTACTAAGGAGTTTTCATGACTGATACGGCAGACGGGCAGAAGTCAGACCTGAAGATCCGGCGGGCAACTCCGGAACATCTCAGGCATGTGATTGATCTGGACGCTCGGATCACGGGTCAGTCCAAACCGGATTATTGGCAGGACATATTTGAACGTTACGCCAAGCGGCGCGTGGACCAGAGATTTTTCCTGATCGCGGAATCCGAGACAACCGAGGGTATTCTTGGACTGATCGCCGGTGAAGTGCGCGGATGGGAGTTTGGCTCTCAGCCTTGTGGCTGGATCTTTGCCGTATCGGTTGATCTGGATGAACGCCAGCAGGGCATTGGAGAAGCGCTTTTTAAAGCTATGTGTGATGAATTCCGACAAGCTGGCATGTCAACGGTGCGCACAATGGTTCGCCGTCAAAATCCGCTGCATATGTCATTTTTTCGCAGCGAAGGCATGATGGCCGGGCCCTATACCCAGCTTGAGCTAAGTCTTGACGAAGGGTAACGGTGCCCCCTAATTGCGCCGGATAGAAAAGGAAATGTTGTGCAGACATCCAGTCGCCTTGCTATTTACGCCCTGATCGAGCTGGCCTCAAATCCGGATCGCCAGATATCTGCGGCCGAAATCGGCACCAAATACCGTGTGTCGGCGCATCATCTTGCCAAAGTGTTGTTGACGCTGGGCCGCGCAGGCCTGGTGCAGTCAATCCGGGGAGTTGGCGGTGGTTACAGCTTTACCGGCAACGCCAAGCGGCTAACCCTCTTTGACATCATCAGCCTGTTTGAGGACACTTCGACATCCTGCAAGCTGACAGACCCGTCAGCAGCGACAGACGAAGAATGGGCACTTTTTAATGTGTCCAACGAAATAAACGACATTTCAATTTCGACCTACCGCTCGATCAGCATCGCAACTTTGCTGAAACAGGTGGATCGACGCAGAAAAGCGCAGGCTCGTCTGGATGCTGAAAAAACCGAAGCCTGAGACCGGCGATTAATCTGGCATGTGGCCAGGTCAACCGCTGGCGAGCGTCGTCAGACGCGACCAGCTTTCATCCACTTCGGCCTGTAGCCCTTCGCGCTCTTCATCGCTCAGGTGTCGATACCGCTTTTGCTCTGCGAGATAGTCATCGATCGGCTTATTTTTCTTATCTACGGTCATTTTATAAGTCATCCCGTCTTCGACTTCGAACAGAGGGAAGACACCGGATTCGACCCCAAGCCGTGCAGTTTTGACCGCAGCGTTATCCGCAACACCCCAGCCTGGCAGGCAGGGTATCATCACAATAATCACCCTGGTGCCCCGGATCGATTTGGCCTTTTCGATTTTGGCGGCCATGTCATTCAGATGCGACGGGCTGGTTGTTGCGAGATACGGAATGCGGTGCGCTGCAAGAATTTCGATCAGGTTTTTCTTGCGGGTGGTCTTGCCCAACGGGGTGCTGCCAGTCGCAGCGCGGCGTGGCGTTGACGAGCTTTTTTGCCCGCCGGTGTTCATATAGCCTTCGTTATCAAAGCAGATATAGAGGATGTCCTCGTTGCGCTCGGCGGCGGACGAAAGCGACTGAAGACCAATGTCATAGGTGCCGCC
>PIVL01001073.1 GCA_003354145.1 Paracoccaceae bacterium | reverse complement strand
ACGGATCTTCTCTGCTCTGCTCTGCTCTGCTCTGCGCTGCTCTGATCTGCTCTGCTCAGCTCGGCTCTGCTCTGTTTCGCTGCTTCGCTTTGCTTCTGTGCTCTGCTGCTCTGCTCTGCTGCTGTGCTCTGGTGTGTTCTGCTCTGTTGCTCATCTCTGCTGCCCTGCTCTGCTGCTGTGTCTGCTGCTGCTGCTGCTGCTGCTGCTGCTGCTGCTGCTGCTGCTGCTGCTGCGCTTTGCTTCTCGCCGCTCCGCTCTGCTCTCTGCTTTGCTCTCTGCTCTGCTGCTCTGCTTTGCTCTCTGCTCTGTGCTCTGCTCTGCGCTCTGCTCTGCGCTCTGCTCTGCGCTCTGCTCTGCGCTTTACGCTCTGCTCTGCTCTGTGCGCTCTGCTCTGCTCTCTGCTCCCTGCGCTCTTTGCTCTGCGCTCTGCGCTCTGCTCTGCGCTCTGCTCTCTGCTCTGCGCTCTGCGCTCTGCGCTCTGCGCTCTGCGCTCTGCGCTCTGCGCTCTGCGCTCTGCGCTCTGCGCTCTGCGCTCTGCGCTCTGCTCTTTGCTCCCTGCTCTCTGCGCTCTGCGCTCTGC
>PIVL01001072.1 GCA_003354145.1 Paracoccaceae bacterium | reverse complement strand
GTTGATGTGCTCCTGCCACAGTCTCGGCCACTTTTTGGAGATTCCGCCTGCACCCCCCATGACCACACCATGATCCCACCCTCTCCAAAATCACGCCCCCGCTATGGGGATTTGCATGTTCAAGATTTCTGCTCATGATGTCATGCTCAGTACTTGATGTGCTCCTGCCACAGTCCCGGCCACTTTTTGGAGATTCCGCTTGAACTTCCCCATGACCCTGACATGCTCCCACCCTCTCCAAAATCACGCCCCTGCTATGGGGGTTTGCATGTTCCAGCTTTCTGATCGTGATGTCGTGCTACGTAGTGGATGATTGAAATGGTGTTCCTGCCATAGTCTCTGACCTTTTTTTGGCTCTTCCCTCGTGCCCACGAACCAACAGAATTGTTGCAACTCTGCTCAAGAACCGTGTCTTGCTATGGGGATTAGCATCAACCACATCTGTAGATGGTCACGATGCAAAAGATATGCTTTGACAGCTATTGTTTTTCCCCCCGCTCTCAGGTCCCATCCTACATGTGTGGATTTCCGATGTACTTGTGTCCATTGTGTTACATATGTATTCCTTACCGTTTCCTCTA
>PIVL01000169.1 GCA_003354145.1 Paracoccaceae bacterium | reverse complement strand
GTGACAACCAACAATCTGATGGGCGTCACGATGGTGCTGATGGACGGAACTATTGTCGAAATCGGAGGCGCACATCTGGATGCTGGTGGGCTTGATCTGCTCGGGGTGATTTGCGGCTCAGAGGGGCAGTTGGGTGTGGTGACCGAGGCAACCCTGCGCATTCTGCACAAACCCGAAGGCGCGATGCCAGTGTTGATCGGCTATGACAGCAACGAAGTGGCTGGCGCCTGTGTATCGGACATCATCAAGGCTGGTGTGCTGCCGGTGGCGATCGAGTTTATGGATCGCCTTTGCATCGAGGCCTGTGAGAAATTCGCCAAAGCGGGCTATCCGATGTGCGAGGCGTTGCTGATCGTCGAAGTCGAAGGCAGCCCTGAGGAAATTGACGCACAGCTAGCGGTTATTACTGAAATCGCTCGATCTCACAATCCGGTTGAATTGCGCAAGGCAAAGGATGCAGACGAGGCCGCGCGGATCTGGCTGGGTCGCAAAAGTGCGTTTGGCGCAGTTGGACAAATCAATGACTATATGTGTCTGGATGGGACAATCCCGGTCAGTTCGCTGCCATTTGTTTTGCGTCGGATCGGCGAGATGCGTCGTGAATTCGGGCTGGACGTGGCCAATGTGTTTCACGCCGGAGATGGCAATATGCATCCCTTGATCCTGTATGATGCAAATGAACCGGGCGCTCTTGAAACATGCGAAGAGTTTGGCGCAGAGGTACTGAAGCTTTGTGTTGAAGTGGGTGGCTGTCTGACTGGTGAACACGGGGTTGGAATTGAAAAGCGTGATCTGATGTTGCATCAATATGACCCCGTTGATCTAGAGGCGCAAATGGCCATCAAGGACGTGTTCGATCCGGCCTGGTTGTTAAACCCGGCCAAGGTGTTTCCATTGTCGGTGACAGACAGTCGACGTGGCATGAACCTTGCCGCGGAGTAAGAGAGCCTGCCCCCGTTCCGTGGGCACCCCCGAGATATTTTGGAACAAAAGAAAATGTTAAGCCCGAATAGTGAATCTGAATTGGCCGAGATGATTGCCGCGACGAGTGGTGATTTGGTGATCAGGGGCGGCGGTACCCGTGGCGTATCTTTACCGGGTGCAGAATTGAACCTGTCTGGATTGAGCGGTGTTGAGTTTTATGAACCGGGATCTCTGACCATTGTTGCAGCGGCAGGGACGCCGCTGGCCGAGATCGAGTCGGTGCTGGCCGCGGAAAATCAGCGTCTGGCGTTTGAACCGATGGATCATCGCGGGCTATTGGGCACAACGGGCGAGCCGACAATCGGTGGCGTGGTCGCGGCCAATGTGTCTGGCCCAAGGCGTATTCAGGCTGGGGCGTGCCGGGATTTTTTGCTTGGGGTTCGGTTTGTTGATGGGGCAGGAGCCGCGATCAAGAACGGTGGACGGGTGATGAAAAACGTCACGGGCTATGATCTGGTTAAGTTACTGGCGGGCAGTTGGGGCACTTTGGGGGCGCTGTCACAGGTGTCGCTTAAGGTGCTGCCGCGCTCTGAAACGCAGATTACTTTGAAGATCCGGGGTGTGGATGTGCAAACTGCCGTAGCAGCGATGTCGGCTGCACTGGGATCACCGTTTGAGGTCTCTGGCGCAGCCTTTTGTCCGGGCGAGGACGATACCGTAATGATCCGGGTTGAGGGGTTTGAACCGTCTGTCGCGTATCGCGCATCAAGGTTAAGCGATCTGCTAATGCACTTTGGTGAGATCAGCCAGACGCATGACGCTGAAAAGTCCGCTGCGATCTGGACGGCAATCCGTGATGTGAACGATTTCCACTCGACACCGGGGGATGTATGGCGATTGTCTGTTAAACCTTCGGATGCCCCAGAGGTTTCACAACGGTTGCAAGCAGATGGCCTGCTGTTTGACTGGGCTGGTGGCTTGATCTGGGCGTGTGTGGCCGAGGGCACTGATTTGCGCGCAAGAATTGGGAGCTTCGGCGGGCATGCAACGCTGGTTCGCGCCAGCGCTGAAACCAAACAACGATTGGGGATGTTCGAGCCTCAGCCATCTTCGTTGGAAGCAATCAGCGCCGGGTTGCGGGCGCAATTTGATCCACGCGGGATATTCAATCAGGGCCTTATGCAAGCCCCGGCACTGGGTGCGTTCTGATGCAGACCACGTTCACGTCAGAGCAGCTACAAGACCCTGCGATTGAGCGGTCTAATGCCATTCTTCGATCTTGTGTCCATTGCGGGTTTTGCACCGCCACCTGCCCGACCTATCAGGTGCTGGGCGACGAGTTGGACAGCCCGCGAGGTCGGATTTATCTGATCAAGGACATGCTGGAAAACAGCCGGGTGCCGGACGCCAGGACAGTGCAGCATATTGACCGATGCCTGTCTTGTCTGGCCTGTATGACAACCTGCCCGTCCGGGGTCCATTACATGCATCTGGTTGACCATGCGCGCGCCTATATCGAGGATAACTACAAACGTCCGTTCAGTGACCGGGCCCTGCGCTGGATACTGGCGCAGATTCTGCCATATCCGACGCGGTTTCGTGTGGCTTTGTTAGGAGCGAAGATCGGCCGCCCCTTTGCCCGTCTGATGCCGGATGCGCGACTCCGCGCGATGCTTGAGATGGCTCCGAAGCAAATCCCGCCAGTTAGCCGCAATGATGATCCGCAGAACTTTGCACCCAAGGCTGCAAAAAAGATGCGCGTCGCATTGATGACGGGATGTGCCCAGAAGGCGCTGAACACCGATATCAATGACGCTACCATACGCCTGTTGCGCCGATTGGGATGCGAGGTTGTGGTGGCCAAGGGTGCTGGCTGTTGCGGGGCGTTGACTCATCATATGGGCAAAGTTGAGGACAGTCACAAAGCTGCTGCTGCCAACATCCGCGCATGGGCTGCTGAGATGTCGGGCGAAGGGCTAGATGCCATTGTCATCAACACCAGCGGTTGCGGGACGACTGTCAAGGATTACGGCCACATGTTCCGCAATGATGCATTGGCGGGCGAGGCCAAGGAGGTATCAGACATCGCAATGGACATCAGTGAGGTCTTGATGAAGCTGGATATGCCCCAAGCCATACAGGATCTGACTGTCGCTTATCACGCGGCCTGTTCGTTGCAGCATGGCCAGCAGATCAAAACCTATCCGAAGGTTCTGTTGAAACGCGCTGGATTCAAGGTGGTTGAACCCGCCGACAGCCATCTTTGTTGTGGTTCCGCCGGAACCTATAACCTGATGCAGCCCGAGATTTCCAAAGAGCTGAAAGCGCGCAAGGTGAAAACGCTTGAAGCGAAATCGCCGGATGTGATTGCGGCTGGCAATATCGGTTGCATGATGCAGATCGGGTCAGGCACCGAGGTGCCGATTGTACATACGGTCGAATTGTTGGATTGGGCGACCGGTGGGCCTAAGCCCCCGGCGTTGGCGGGCAACAGAGCACCGAATGTTGGCGTCCCGATATTGCGTTAGATATTTGCAAATTGTGTGTTTATGAAAACTTGGGGCCATAAAAAATCTGGATCTGCTGTGATACGTCAGGGGCTGTCAGCCTAAATACTACCTAATCCACGCGAAACTGAATTGAGATTTTATGTCAAAAGCGCGCTACAATTCTTACATCATTTGTACGACTCCACGAAGTGGTAGTACTTTGCTTTGCGCCTTACTTGCCGCAATTGGAATGTCAGAATACCCGGATCACTTTTTTAGGACTTCAATATCCGACTGGCTTGATGACTTTGGCCTTTCCGAAACCAGCTTTGTCTCGGACCGCGACACGCTGAAGGCGGTATTTGCGGCCGCCCAAAAACGTGGCACAGGCGATACCGGTGTTTTTGGGTTGCGATTGCAAAGAGGTAGCTTTGATTTTTTTATTCACCAAACCGGAATTCTTTATTCGGGCCGAAAGAATGATCTTGAACGGATAAGGGCTGCGTTTGGGCGTACATTGTTCATTTACCTGACGCGGCATAACAAACTGGAACAAGCTATTTCGCGTGTTAAAGCCGAGCAAACGGGATTGTGGCACAAATCGGCAGATGGCACAGAACTTGAACGGATTTCTGCACCACAAGAGCCATACTATGATGCCGGTGAAATAGCGCACCACATTACAGAGTTGAGCGCATTGGATGAGGCTTGGAAAGTTTGGTTCGATCAGGAAAAAGTGCAACCTTTGCAGATTTCTTATGACGACCTTTCGCGTGAACCTTCCCGAGTGCTTGCGGAAATTTTGGGGGAACTTGGGCTGGATCGGGATATGGCGCATGGTGTTAGTCCGCCAGTGGCCAAGCTCGCCGATATGACAAATCGAAATTGGGCCGAGCGTTATCTGGCAGAAAATCCCAACTGACATGATCGCTGCAATTACCGCTTTATGACGGTGACGACGAGGACGCGACGGGTGTTTCTGCGGCAGTTCACGTTCTGGCGATCAGGTTGCTGCGGCGGATGCGGTGCTGATTTCGATCAAATTACCATCGGGATCGCGCACATAGAGCGACAAAATCGGACCTGTGGCGCCTGTGCGTTTGACCGGGCCCTGCTCGACGGGGATGCGGTGCTTGGACAGATGTGCTTGCCAATCTTCAATCGGATCTTGCGTTAAGAAACACAAATCAGCAGAGCCGGGGGCGGGGTGTTTGGCTTTGGGTTCGAATTCTGCGTCGCGGATATGCAGGTTGATTTTTTGGCGGCCAAATCTCAAAGCGGTGCGAACCGTGCCGTCCGCTGGTTGAAATGTCTCGGCACTCATTCCCAGAATATCAGTGTAAAAGCCAAGCGTTGCGCCCAAATCGGTAACGGTCAGCACCAGATGGTCCAATGAGGCTATGCGCATGGTGATTGTCCTTTTGTCAGTTTTGCAGTACAATTGTGCTATGAAAGAGACCCAAACAACCAGTGAAAACCAGGACGATGTGATGGATCCGGCCCGCGCTGCTGCTATGCAGATTGCCATGGGGATGGAGGTGGACATTGCTGACGGATCACCGTTGCCGCCATTTTTTCATCAGCTCTATTTCTGGAAACCGCAACCGCCCGCTGGTCTGGGCCGCGACGGGCATCCGCAGGTTGGTGGGTTGATCCCGGACTTGGGATTGCCGCGGCGCATGTGGGCCGGGGGGCGACTGAGCTTTGAAACACCGCTGATTGTCGGGCGCGAGGCGCAGCGCCATTCGGTGGTTGAAGAGGCAACGCATAAACACGGCCGTAGCGGGCCATTGGGTTTGGTCACCCTGCGCCATGAGTATCGTCAAAACGATGTCTTGTGTTTGAGCGAATGGCAGGATCTGGTCTATCGGCAGGCCGCTTCGCCGCACGCGCCAATCCCCGTTGCTCCAGAGGCGCGTACCGATGAATCGGATCGGCGGGATGTGACGTTTGATACAACCCTGCTGTTTCGCTATTCGGCACTGACGTTTAATGGGCATCGCATACACTATGACCTGAACTATGCCCATGATGTCGAAGGCTATGACGGGTTGGTTGTACATGGTCCCTTGCTGGCCCAGAATTTGATGCTGATGGCGACCGATCTGATAGGGCCGCTGGCAGAATTTTCGTTCCGCGCGACTTCGCCGTTAATGCATTATGAAACGGCCACTTTGTGCCGCAAGGACTCAGATTTCTGGGTGCGGGCACCAGATGGGCGGCAATGCATGAGCGCGGTAGCTGTGGCCCTTTGATCAGACAGTGTGGGTTTTCACCTAACCTGCGCCTTATGTCTGGCATTTCATGTTAAAGAGAAGCTTTGACGCGGAAATCGGCGTGAATATTGTCAACCCCGTCCAGCATCAGATCGGTCACGACCTCGGCGATTTTGGGCGCCATACCAAAGCCGATTTTAAAGCCGCCATTGGCGATGAACTGACCGGGATAAAGCGGGTGTTCGCCCATCATCGGCGCTCGGCTTTTTGAGCGCGGGCGCACGCTGGCCCAGCGTTCCATGACCTCGGCCCCCTGCAACACCGGCACCGCCGCAACCACGCGGGCGATGATGTCGTCCAGCGCGGCGTCAGTGCTGGTGGGATCGTCATAAAACCGTTCGCTGGTGGACCCGATGGCCACCGTGCCATCATCATGTGGGATAATGTGGATGAAGTCGGCAAAGAGCTGCGGCGCAACACCCGCATCATAGCGCAATAGTGCGGCCTGACCTTTGACTCCGTTGCCAACGTCTTTGTCGAACCGAATGCTGAGGTCCTTGAGGTCAGCAACTCCGGTGGCATGCAAAACCAGACCCTGATCGGGTGCATCAGTAACGATTTCAACGTCCAAAGCCCGTAATCCGGCGACCAAAGCCGCAATTGCGCGCCGGGGATGGATGCGCGCGCTTAGGGTGTCATGGATGATGAACCCCGTGGGGCTGGGTGGGCACCAATCGCCAAATTCGACCGCTGGCCGAACCGACCATTGCGCCTTGCCACGCCACAGGGTTTTTGCGTTTTCGGCACGCTGATGCGCCAGACCGAGCGTGTGTTCATCGGCGATGGGTTGCAGGCGGCCAATACGAGCGTAGCCAGATGAAATGCCCCCAATCTCCTTAACGTCTGCCCAAAAATGGTCGGCCATGATCAGGCTTTCAAACTGGAAATCCGTCTTGGCCTTCCAGTTTTCCGGCACATGTGGCGCAAGGGCTCCGACTAAGCCACCACTGGCTCCGGCTCCGGGTCCATTGGGGTCAATTATCCGCACCCGCGCACCTCGACGGGCGCAGGTCCAGGCGATTGACAGACCAAAAATGCCAGCGCCTCGTACAGTTACATCGACCATTGCCAAAGCATCACCCTTTCTTCAGTGTCGCGTCGTTATCACCTGAATATGGAACTAGTCCATGGCGCTTGAGCATGCCAGATTGAATTGGAAGGACGGGCAGGTTCCTGTGTCCGAACAGTTTGATGATCCGTATTTCTCGGTCGAGGACGGGTTGGCCGAAACACAGCATGTGTTTTTGGACGGCAATGACCTGCCTGCGCGGTTCGCGTCCGGTTTCCACGTTGCGGAACTAGGCTTTGGCACCGGGCTGAACATGCTTGCCGTCTGGGCCGCCTGGGAGCAAAGCGGGCAGGAGACAGCTCTGCGCTTTACCAGTTTTGAGGCCTTTCCAGTGGCACAGGATGATATGGAACAGGCACTTAAGGCCTTTCCCGAACTGGCCGATTGGCGAGACAGGTTTTTGGCTGTCTGGGACGGGAAAACCTGTGATCTTGGGACACTGCAACTTGAGGTCATAGCAGGCGACGCACGCGAGACTTTGCCAGCTTGGAATTGTCAGGCAGATGCATGGTTTTTGGATGGGTTTTCGCCTGCAAAAAACCCGGAGCTGTGGGGGGATACGTTGATGTCCGACGTTGCACGCCATACCCGGCCCGGCGGGACGGCGGCGACATACACCGCAGCCGGGTTCGTGCGGCGTGGGCTTGAAACGGCAGGGTTTACGGTTACACGCGCACCGGGATTTGGTCGCAAGCGACATATGACGAGGGCGACATTGACATGAGCAGGCCGAATTGGGGCTGGATGGTCACGCTATGGAGCGAACGAACGAAGCGTTGAGCCGGTCAGTTCTTTGGAAAATGGAACAGGCAATGGGTCTTGCCCGGTGCGTGCCCGATAGACCGGCAAGCTTTCAGTGACACGCATGACATAGTTGCGGGTTTCATTGAACGGGATGTATTCGATCCAGTCGATCACATCTATGTCGCCTGTGCGCGGGTCGCCATAGTCTGTCATCCAGCGTATAGGGCGCCCCGGTCCAGCGTTATACCCGGCCGCCATCATCACCACATTTCCGTCGAATTTCCCCGCCAGTCCAGCAAGGTAGTTCGATCCCAATTTGGCATTATAGCGCCATTCACTGGTCAAACGCTGGGTACTGTGCTGTCCCATTATGCCAAGATCCTTGGCGACAACCTTGGCCGTGGCTGGCATCACCTGCATCAAGCCGCGCGCGCCGGCTCCACTGATGACGACAGGATCAAATTCGCTTTCGCGCCGCGCGATAGACAGCACCATTTCCGGGGCCATTGGCAGGCGCATATTGCCCACAGCGTGGACAGGATAGTAGGCTTCGTGCAGGACAATCGCCTGACGCGCTGCGCGTTTGGCGATCATCACCGCCAGATGAGGCCGGTCAAGGGACAGGGCCATGGCCCCTAATTGAGCGCCTTGTTCCGGGGGCAAGTCTTCCACTAGGTGGGTTAGAAAGCGTTCTGCCAGGTCAGGTTCGTCAGCGTCAAGCATGATACGGGCAGCCTGCAGTACGCTGGAATTCATAAACGCGGATTTACGCCAGGATGGTGGTTTGGGCGGGTTTGCCAACACCGGGTCAAATGGCAGCCCAGCCTGTTCTGCAGCCAGTAACCCGTAAAACGACGTCTGATAGCGCGCGCCGTCGGCATAGGCTTTTGCGGCCTCGGCCTTGTTCCCTAAAGCTTCGTACGCTCGCCCTAACCAATAACCGGCACGGCCCTTGGAAATTGGCGATGCTATTGCCGCATCAAAATGCTGGAAATGGCGCAGGGCGGTCGACGGGTCGTTCAGTCGTCGTAAGGCTAAAAACCCTGCTAGCCACTCCAGATCGGCATAGGCTGAACCTTCGGTCAGGAAATGACTGGCGGCGATGTGATAGGCGCGTTCGGGATCACCCGAACGCATGGTTTGACGGGCAAGGGATGCGCGTCGACTGGCCCATTTGCTTGGCTCGCCCAGGTCGGCAAGACTGGTGCTTCGTTCCAGCAATAGATCAATGGCGCTTGCGTCGAGGCCCTTGCGGTCACGCCAGACAAACCGGTCATGCGCCAAGCCGGGTGAATCTTTAAGCTCCTTTGGCACTGCGGCAATGAGTGTGTCCACGCCGGGTGCACGCTCGATCAAAGCAATGCGCGCCTGTGCCAATGCACGGTGACCCTCGCCGACCAGATTGAACATCCGTTTTGAGCTGACCATGTGGCCATCCCACAACAACCGATCTAGCCGTGCCTCGTGGTGTGGGGCAAGTAACTTGCGATATTGTTTCAGATAGCCGGTCTGAATGGCCGAGCCCATTGGCATGGTGCGCCAGGCCAGAACCAGATTGGCTTCGGCTTCTCCCTTTTGACCTGTGGCGATTAGCGCTTTGGCCTCGGTCAAGACACCTTCGGGCGATTGTGGTGGCGTGTCCTGGAAAAACGCCAGAATTTGCGAGTTGCTGGCTCCGTCAAACGCCGTCTCACTTTTTTTGCGCAACCAGGCCAGCCCAGGCCAGTCCGGATGGCGTTTCAGGAACGACATAACCTCGTCAGGTGATCCACGCCCGTCGCGCAGGCGATGCCATTCGATGATATCCCGGGTAATTGTGCCGGTTTTACCAGCAGATTTCTGCGCCTGATCCCAGTCACCATCGCGCATATGCATCATCGCCGCGGACAGCTGTTTTGCCTCATCCGCAGTTGCCGGCACAGACAGTACCGCACAAAGAACCATTACAACGGCCAGAATCCGCGTCATTGCTTGCATTTCCTGATCAACCAAGGCTAGAGCCTGTATAGATAACCTGTGTCAGGCCGCAAGCAATACACAAATGTGGCAAGACACGTAATTAGCGGACCTATGCCGTACCAATTAAGGGAGCGTACCCATGTTCAAAGGCTCAATGCCAGCCCTCGTCACACCGTTCACAAATGGCGCCTTGGATTTCGATACGTTGAAACAATTGGTCGAGTGGCAAATCGGCGAAGGTTCGAACGGATTGGTTCCGGTTGGCACAACTGGTGAAAGCCCAACGCTGACCACCGATGAACATGAGGCCGTAATCGAAACAGTCGTCAAAGCGACAGCGGGTAGGGTTCCGGTAATTGCCGGTGCCGGGTCAAACAATACCGCCGAAGCTGTTCATTTCAT
>PIVL01000005.1 GCA_003354145.1 Paracoccaceae bacterium | reverse complement strand
GCCGCAGCTTGGACATTTTCTCTGCCAGCCCCGGATCATGGCCGGGCGGGTCTGCCTTTCGTCGGGTGCAACGATGCCCATATTGGTTTGATCAGTCATTTTGGCTCCTTCAGGTCGCTATATCGTCGCGATGCGGCCAGGGAAAAGGGTGCAGAACGTCCTTGTGGCGTGATGTCGCAAAAAAAAGCAATTAGATTACACGTTTTTGCAATTAATTCCGACGGAACCTGAAGGAAGCAACGTTTAGTTTGTATGGTTGATGGCAAAGGGCCGTCACAAAGACAAGGAACGCCGAGATGATAAGCACAAGAACTTTCGCAGGTATTATTGTTGCAACGTCGCTGATAGCTGTCGGAGCCGTTGCCCAAAGCAATACGAAACAGCAAGGGCCAGGCCCGGAATCGGGTATGCACGGAAAGAAAATGTCGTTTGAGATGCTCGACACGGACGGCAATGGCGAAATCACTCTTGAGGAAATTCAGAACCGTAGCAAGGATCGGTTTGTAGAGATTGATACCAATCAGGATGGCAAATTGAGCGCGGAAGAACTAGAGGCACATGCCCAGAAACGGACCTCTGAGCGCGTTGCCTTAATGATTGAGCGTCACGACAAAAATGGTGATAGCCTGCTGGTGATCGAAGAAATGCCAGGATCCGGACGCGGCGAAGCAATGTTCGAACGGTTCGATCTGGACGGTAACGGCAGCATTTCACAAGAAGAGTTTGATGAAGCCAAAAGCAAAAGAAAGCATCACGGTAAACGGCACAACAAAGACAACTAAGACAACTAAGGATCGGTGGGCGCTACTTTGATATCTGACCAAAGTTTGAGTCGCGGTAGCGTACCTTCTGCAGTGACCTCTGCTGCGCCGTCTGACGATGCTTTGTTGGTGCTTTTTGCCAATGGGGATCAGCAGGCGGCGCAGGAATTGACCGGGCGGCTGGGGCCGCGTGCCTTCGGAGTTGCGCTGCGTGTTCTGGGAGACCGGTCCGAGGCCGAAGATGTCGCTCAGGAGGCGATGATGCGGCTTTGGCGTATCGCGCCGAAATGGCAACCGGGAAAGGCAAAAGTCAGCACTTGGCTATATCGCGTCACGATGAATCTGTGTCTGGATATCAAGCGGCGCCAGCGGGCCAAGATTGTACCGCTTGACCGGGTGCCTGATCTTGTGGATGGCGCGCAAGATGCGGTTGAACAAATGCAGGACACAGCGCGCATTGATGCGTTGCAGGCGGCATTGATGACGCTGCCGAACCGACAACGCCAGGCAGTGGTTCTGCGCCATATCGAAGACCTGTCCAATCCAGAGATCGCCGAGATCATGGATATCAGCACCGAAGCGGTCGAGAGCCTGACCGCACGAGGCAAACGCGCATTATCGTCCGCCCTGGCGGGCCGACGCACCGAATTGGGGTATGATGATGACTGATTCTGACAAAGACACCCGGGACGATCTGGCAGGGTTTTTTGCTGCTGCAAAACGGGAACGGTATGATTTGCCGGACGGGTTGACCGGGCGGATTCTGCATGATGCCCGGCAGGTTCAAGATGGGTTTGTTGCCGACCTGGCTAATCGACCAACGGCGCCGGGGCTGCTTCGCAGTCTGCGTGACGTGTTGGGTGGCTGGCCTGCCATGGCGGGACTGTTGACGGCCTGCACCGCGGGGGTCTGGCTTGGATATTCCCCGCCTGACGCTTTGCCGGATGCCTTTGTAATTTCTACTCTTTCGCAAGAAAATATTGATATGTTTGACGCGGATGGCCTGACCACTGGTTGGATTGAATACAATGCATTCAACGAAAACTCGATTGTGGAATGAAACAGATGCAACGACAAATAAATAGGAAAGCGCTGCCGAATTTGAGCCCGCGCAAGGTATTCCCCGGAAGGAGAACAAGATGAACGAGACATCGCAATCCAAATCTGGTCTGAGTAAATGGGTCCGCGTGGTTTTTGGTGTCTCTCTGGGGTTGAATCTCTTGGTTGTTGGATTGCTGGTTGGCACCATCATGCGGTTTGGCGATACAGAAGGCCGCCGTCCGCCACCGCATTCGATGGGCACGGCCTTATATCGAGAATTGCCGCATGAAGACCGCAAAGCTTTGCGAAAAAGCTCTCAGATGCGCGTGAGCCACTCAAAGGAGCAACGCGTCGCGGAGGCAGAGGCATTTACAGCGGCTTTGCGGGCGTCCCCGTTTGATAAAGATGCGGTACAGGCTGTTTTGAATGAACAGGCAAAGTACCGCCTTGAGTGGCAGGAATCCGCACAAATTGCCTGGCTTGAACGGGTCTCGCAGATGAGCGTTGAGGCGAGGTCAGAGTATGCGGATCGCCTGTACGAGGCCCTGACACATGCGCATGGCCCGGATCGTCGTGAGCGAGAGCATAGGCGGAATCAGGAAAACTGAACCGACTGGCGGTGCGCTATGTTGTAGGGGATTTTATTGTTCGTAGCGTCTAAGTTCACTGCAACTGCTATTATGCGGCGGTACCAATTAAAGTGACCTGGTTGCGGCCGGCATCTTTGGATTCATATAGCGCACGATCTGCCTGACCAATCAGCGCTTGGGTGCTCTTGTCCCGGGGACAAAGTTGGGTCGTAACCGGCAAAGCTGGTCCCACAACAACACCAATGCTGGTGGTTACAACAATTGGAGCTTTGTGGCCGTTCAAATAGTAGGGTTTGCCGTTGATTGCGCGACACACCCGTTCGGCGGCAATAGTTGCTGCCGCAGTATCAGTGTTC
The DNA here is from genome assembly GCA_003354145.1 of Paracoccaceae bacterium. Lineage (GTDB taxonomy): Bacteria > Pseudomonadota > Alphaproteobacteria > Rhodobacterales > Rhodobacteraceae > NORP181. The sequence continues at coordinate 39,177 of PIVL01000005.1, read as the reverse complement.
TGCATAACGATCATGAACTCCTCGCCGCCGACGCGGGCAATCAGATCACCGGGGCGTATCAGTGCCTGAAGGCGCGCCGCCGTTTCAATTAATACGGCGTCTCCTGCCGGGTGGCCAAAGCGGTCATTTATCTGTTTGAAGCGATCCAGATCGAGCAACATGACCGCAAAATTCTTGTTGGTTTCTTCGGCAGATCGGGCAATTTTCGACAGTTGTGGCATTGCGTAACGTCGGTTGTACAGGCCGGTCATCGGATCCAATACTGCTGCACGCAACCCGTCCCGCACAGTTTGGCGCAACTTGTCCGATTGTGCCTTGCGGTGCAACTGAGCCGCAAGCCGCAACGTCAGTTCCTGAGCGCAGAACCCTAAAGGCATCGCATCATGCGCCCCACGATCCAAAGCCTCGGCCGCAAGATGATAGGCCGCAACATTTGGCACCGCGATGATCGCTGCGTGGCGTGTGTTGAATCGGGACCGTAAATCAACCAGCAGCCGCAGCCCCGGATCGACAGGGTCATGAGAAACCTCAATAACGATAACATCCGCCGGGTGCGAATGAGACACAAGTTCACTCAATTCATCCAGTCGGTAAGGCCGTAAATGATGAGAAACATGGCCAGTTAGTTCGGCTCGCCACAGTGTGCCGGTTCTGGCTTCTCGGGTTACCAGGGCGATCTGAGCAGGGGCAGTGAACGTCGAAACAGGTTCTCCAAAGCCAAGCGCGCGTGAGGTGCCGTCACGCAGGCGCAGGTCATCCGTGCTGTTGCGCAAACTGATCAGGCTTCGAATACGGGCCTGCAATATTCGGTCCCCCAAAGGATGGGACAACACGTCATCAATGCCACTGGCCAGAGCCCGAAGCCTGCTGGCGCGGTCATTTTGTCCGGTCACTGCGATGATCGGAATAGCACGCAGGTTTTCGTCGGATGCCAGAAGCTGGCGCAAGGCGGTGGCGTCCCCATCCGGCAATGTCATGGCCGTCACAATTAGGTCAGGCTGGGAAAGGCGCACCAATGACAATAGACTGTCCAGCCTTTCGGCCTGGACTACTCGATAATATGCCGAAGACAACTGAACCTTAAGCATGATACGGTTCGTTGCTACGCCATCAAGGATCAAAATGGTGGCCTGCAAAGAATTGCCTTTCAAAAAAATTATTCAGGTTTTCTCTAATGTCTGTGAGAGGTGTTAACAGGGCGTAAATGATTGCAAGGTTTTTTCCGGTATTTCGCGGAAATTAAGACATTGTAACCAGTGTTCCGTCTGGATTACCAATTTATACCGTTTTATCAGCAGCTTACATAGTCTCTAGGTTGGCAGGGCAAATCTAGTTGCAAGGCGTTGACGTCAGAAAACGGTGAGGTGTCGAAAATGGGTTAACATTGCATCACGGGCTCTGATAGGGATGTTTTGGGTTGGGTAATTGTCGGCCTGTTTTGGCGCATTTTCGGAGGCCTTGCATAAATGTCCTTTTCACCAGAAGCGGCTGAAACGCTGGGATTACAGGCTTTGGGCTGGCTGGTTGGCAACGAAGAACTGTTGCCAGTCTTTTTGGGGGCGACGGGCGCGTCTGAAGATGATCTGAGAGAGCAGGCACAAAATCCCGAGTTTCTTGGGTCCGTTCTGGATTTTCTGATGATGGATGACGCCTGGGTCATTTCATTTTGTGACGTTTATTCAATAGCGTATGAGCGCCCAATGCACGCACGCGCCGCGTTGCCGGGGGGACAGCAGGTCAATTGGACCTGAAAGAAATAGCAAAGCCGAAATTATTGGGATTTGCCAGCGAGAACGAGCAAGGAACAGCACGCATGATAATCGAAGCCGTAATTTTTGACAAAGATGGCACTTTGTTTGACTTCAGAGCAACCTGGGAAGCCTGGGCGCGGTCTTTTCTGTTAGGCATAACCAATCAGAATCTTGAGCGCGCGGTATTTGTCGGAGAGCAGATCGGCTTTGATCTGGCGACAAATACATTCCAGCGCGACAGCATTGTAATCGCTCATCCTGTTGCGGAAATTGCCCACGCTCTGGTGCCACACTTGCCCGAATATACGGTCGATGTGGTTCTCGACAGGCTTAACAGCGAGGCCGAAAATGTACCGCAGGTCGAGGCCGTGGCGCTGGTTCCGTTTCTTGAGATATTGCAAGCACGGAGTTTGAAATTGGGTGTTGCAACAAATGATGCCGAAGCGCCGGCACGGATACATCTTAAATCTGCGGGGGTGTTGGGGCATTTTGATTTTATCGCAGGTTTTGATAGCGGACATGGTGCAAAACCAGCGCCCGGGCAACTTTTGGCGTTTGCCACGGCGATGGATATTGCGCCGGACCGTGTGGTGATGGTTGGGGACAGCGCGCATGATCTGCTGGCTGGTCAGGCAGCTGGCATGCAGACAATAGGAGTGCTGACCGGCATCGCAGAAGCAGATGACCTGGCCCCTTATGCCGATGCGGTTTTGCCCGATATCGGGCATTTGCCCGATTGGATCGAACGCTAATCCATATTGGTCGGCGTTAAAACCGGCGCAATGCAGAGAAAAACGACAAGACTTGTCGCATTCAGAGCGGAGCTTGGCTGATCACTGGGGCTTTTTGAGAGTCATAAATCCAGGAGATGAGCATGGCAGATTGTGCAGAGCGAAAACGGCGTGGTGGCGGACGGGCAGGGGCCAAGGAACGTCGCGGTGGCGCAGTGATTGAGCAAATGCCCTGGCGGTTGCCGGTTAATCTGGACCGGCCAACAGAACCTCTTGACCAAGAGGGTATAGAGGCCATTCACGAAGGCGCCATGACGATATTGGAAGAGTTCGGCATCGCCATTCTGAACCCGGAGGCTCTTGAGATCTACCGCGAGGCTGGGTGCATAATTGATGGTGAAATCGTGCGTATGGGGCGCGACTGGATCATGGAGATGGTGGCGCTGGCACCGTCCGAATTTACCCTGACTCCACGTAATCCGGATCGGCAACTGACGGTTGGCGGCAAACATATCCTGTTTGGAAACGTGTCGTCGCCGCCCAATTATTGGGACATGGAGATTGGCACAAAGGTGCCCGGCACGCGTGAAATGTGCGCCAATCTGCTTAGGCTGACGCAGTATTTCAATTGCATTCACTTTGCTGGTGGTTATCCGGTTGAACCGGTCGATATTCACGCCAGCGTTCGCCATCTGGATGTCGTATTCGACAAGCTAACCCTGACCGACAAAGTCATGCACGCCTATTCGCTTGGTAAAGAACGGGTTGAGGACGTGATGGAGATGGTGCGCATAGCGGGCGGCCTTAGCCATGAAGAATTTGATGCCAGCCCTCGCATGTATACCAACATCAATTCTACTTCTCCGCTGAAACACGACTATCCAATGCTGGACGGCTGGATGCGCATGGCACGGCGCGGGCAGGGCTGTGTGGTGACGCCCTTTACGCTTGCCGGGGCGATGGCACCGGTAACGATGGCCGGGGCCGTGGCACAATCGCTGGCCGAAGGTCTGTGTGCGGTTGCGTTGGCGCAGTATATCAATCCGGGTTGCCCCTGTGTGATTGGGACTTTCACGTCAAATGTCGACATGAAATCGGGTGCGCCGGCCTTTGGCACGCCAGAATATATGCGCGCCACGCAGATGACTGGGCAATTGGCGCGGTTCTACGGGTTGCCGATGCGTTCATCCGGAGTGTGCACGGCAAATGTGCCGGATGGGCAGGCCATGTGGGAGACGTCCAACAGCCTATGGGCTGCGGTTCAGTCGGGGACCAATATGGTCTATCACGCGGCAGGATGGCTTGAGGGCGGGTTGATAGCATCACCAGAGAAGTTCATTATGGATTGCGAGATTTTGCAGCAAATTCAGCGCTATATGGAACCAGCAACCTTTGCGACCACTAAGGATGACATTGCGCTGGACGCGATCCGGGCGGTCGGCAATGAGGGGCATTTCTTTGGCACTCAACATACGCAGGATCGCTATACAACTGCATTTTATCAGCCTTTCCTGAGCGATTGGAAGAACTATGAAGGCTGGGAAGTCGCAGGCGGTATGTGGACACCGGAACGGGCGCATCTGATGTTTAAAGAGATCATCAACAATTTCGAAGAGCCACCAATGGATGTGGCCATCCGCGAAGAATTGGTCGAATTCGTAGCCAAACGCAAAGAAGAGGGCGGAGCGCCTACCGACTTCTAAAAGGTTCTCCAAAGAGTTACGTGACCATTCTGGTGACTGGGGCTAAGTTGTTGCCAGCATGGCAACACAAGGTCGGACGGAATGAGTTTCAGACAGGCAAATCAGGTTGCGATCCACCGTTTATTCGTGGCGGTCCTTGGCGCAGGCGCGGGGCTGGCGCTTTGGGTGCTGACAGATAACTGGGACAGCCCATTTATCGCGCCTGCCTTGTATCTGGCCATTTTTGTTTTTGTTTTCGTGTATTCGCTGGTTGTGCTGGCGCTGATCGGCCCGCTTGGATCGGTCCGGGCTTTGTTGGGGGCATTGATGCTGGCTGTGCCAGTGACCATCCTGGCCAGCATGGCCGGAATACGATTTGTGATGGCCACTGATCTTTTGGACAATGCGGTCATACTGACGGCAATCCTGATCCTGGTTCTGTTCGCAACACCGTTTTTGTCCTGTTGGCTGAGCAACAGACAGACCTGGCTGCAATACGACCTGCTGTTTGATACGGCTTGGGTGATCACTGTTCGCTATGCCGTGGCGTGGGTTTTTGTCGGTGTGTTCTGGTTGGCTCTGTTCTTGTCTAACGCGCTTTTACAGCTTGTTGATGTAAGGTTTCTTCAGCTGTTTTTTAACAATACTTGGGCAACATTCACTCTGACCGGCGCCGTGCTGGGTTTGGCACTTGCTGTCATTTACGAAATGCGCGCAATGATTTCGCCCTATCTGGTTTTACGACTGTTGCGGCTGATGGTGCCGCCGGTTCTGGCCGTCCTGACGATTTTTCTTGCGGCCATCCCGTTGCGTGGTCTGTCTGAGGTCTTTGGTGGTTTTTCCACAGGTGCGACGTTGATGGCAGCAGCAATTGCGGGCATTTCGCTGGTGTCGACGGCGTTAGATCGCGACGATGCCATGGCCGTCAAAACACGTGGTATCCGTTTGGCGACACAAGGGTTGGCGGTTTTGCTGCCGTTACTGACCATCCTGGCCGTCTGGTCGGTTTTTTTGCGGGTTCAACAATATGGCTGGACACCTGAACGGGTTTTGGCTGCCACGATTGCAGGCTTCCTGCTTGTTTACGGGGTTTCGTATGCGGCCGCAGTGGTATTGCGCACAAACTGGATGGTGCGTATTCGCCAGATCAATGTGTTCATGGCATTGGCTATTATCGTGGTTTCGGCGTTGTGGATGACTCCTTTCCTGAACGCTTATCGCATTGCTGTGAACAGCCAGTTAACGTTGTTTGAGCAGGGTGACATTTCTGTCGATCAGCTGGCGTTGTGGGAGATGGAACATGAATGGGGGCGTGTGGGGCGGGCGGGTGTGCGCAGTATCGAAGCTATGAAAGATCGCCCGGATTATACTGAAATTATGGATAAAATCGAAGCTACGCGCGCACAAACCAGCCGCTATCGGGCCAGACTCGAGGTGGAGCAATCCATCATTCCCAAGCAATCTGAAATCCTTGTTAGTATGTTGCCAACGCGTCCAGAGTCGTTTGTTCTGGCTTCTGATGCATTTGTAGATTTGCCCCTTTACCGAATAAATCAATGGCTAAAGGGGTGTCAGCGGACGCTTGCCGACGGGCGCGCTGGTTGTGTTCTGATCCTGGGGGAATTCACACCGGACGCCGCGCCCGGCAGTGAGGCGATGCTGCTATACAACGATGGGAATGATCAAAGCCGTGCACATTTTGTAGCTTTAAGCGACGACAAAGTGGCGGATGTCAAAGAAGTCTTTGATCCGGTAGCAAAGACATGGGTGAGTTTGCCAGCAGATGCCATCACAAAGGCACTGGATGGCGAGTTTGAGGTTCTGCCACGTCAAGGATCGGCACTGCATATTGGAGGTCAGGTCTTGGAGCCTGCGAATTGAACCTAAGTATAACTGTTTAGAATTGAGTATATTGAGCCTTTGTTAAGCATTGGTCTGCAAATATGGCGCAATAGAGTAAAGGCGCGGACATGCATGGGCTTATCAACAGGTCGATTCAGTCGTTCACCTGTCACACCTACGGTCATGCCCGCTGGTTGGCGGTGACCGAGGCAGCTGGACTGAACTTTTCCGAGTTTGAGGCGATGTTGATCTATGACGAAGACCTGTCTCGCGGGGTTCTGACGGCTTTGTCGGTTGAACTGGAACGCGATGTAACGGATGTGCTAGAGGATCTGGGCACCTTTTTGGTGTCTAACCCCAACGTTGAATCCCTGCGGCGATTGTTGCGATTTGGCGGTGTCAATTACACTGAATTCTTGCATTCCTTAGATGATTTGCCGGATAGGGCCCGACTGGCCGTATCTGATCTGAACCTGCCGGCACTGGAATTACGCGAACATGCTGCGGGGCATTTCAGCCTGACCTGCCAAGCAGGTTTGCAGGGGTTTGGCAGCGTAATGCTGGGTGTTTTACGGGCAATGGCGGATGATTACGGAGCATTGGTTGTACTCGCGCATTATGGCGGGTCCAATGGCACCGAAGTGATCGATATCACACTCATTGAATCTGCCTGGACCGAAGGGAGATCATTTGACTTGGGGACACGTATCGAATGATCGGGCTGGATGACTTAGGGCAAATGCTTGACCAGTTATGCCCGATGTCGGTTGTGCTGGATAACACCGGTCATATCCGCCACACGGGTTCTACACTGCAGAAACTTCGCCCTGATCAGATATTGACCGGTCAGCGGTTTCTGGAATTGGTCGAACTAAGCCGACCACGTGCCATCGGCAACATGCAGGAATTGCTCGCAAGGCCTGCCTCAACTCTGCATTTGCAGTTTCGTGATGAGCCTCGCACAGCGTTCAAAGGGGTGTTGGCGCCGCTTCCGACAGGACAAGGGGCGGTAATCAATCTGTCGTTTGGCATATCGGTGCTGGATGCCGTGCGCGATTATGATCTGACAAGCGCGGATTTCCCGGCCTCGGACCTGACGATTGAATTGCTGTATCTTGTCGAGGCGAAATCGGCCGCGATGGAGGCGTCGCGCAAGCTGAATCAACGTTTGCAAGGGGCAAAAATCGCGGCTGAAGAGCAGGCGTTTACCGATACGTTGACGGGATTAAAAAATCGTCGTGCGATGGATCATATCCTGGCGCGTCTGATCGGGGCAGGGACGCCATTTTCGCTTATGCATCTTGATCTCGATTTCTTTAAGTCGATCAACGACACGATGGGACACGCGGCGGGCGATCACGTCCTGCAAGAGGCGGCGCGGATCATGGTGGCCCAAATTCGCGAACGAGACACTGCGGCGCGAGTTGGTGGTGATGAATTCGTACTGATATTTGACGGATTATGTGATGAGATACGTTTGGGCCAGATTGCAGAACGACTTATTGGAGAGTTGGAAAAACCGATTCTGTTCGGCGGTCAGCCCTGCAGGATTTCTGCCAGCATTGGCACCGTTCTGGCGGTTGGCCCAACCGTTTTGAACGCGGCGCAGTTGCTGCACGATGCTGATCTGGCATTGTATAGCGCCAAGCGAGCAGGGCGCTCTTGCCATCGGTTTTTTCGCAATGGGATGGATGGGCCAACTTTTTCAGAGAAACACGTAAGCGATGAAATTGCAGACGTCGCTTGACCCATTCCCATCAAGTGAGGTTCTATCGGGTGTGTCGGTGCGGCGTACTACCTGAGGGCCAGGCAATCCGCTGTTGCTAAGGTTTCTGGTTCAAAATGATAGCTTCGGGTTTGGCGTGGCCTTCGGGTTCCACATGAATCACAGTTTGCACATTGCCAAATTCAACGGTCAATGCCTGTTCAATCCGGTCGCAAATATCGTGAGACGCGGTGACAGTCATCTTGCCTGGCACAATCAGGTGAAATTCAATAAATGTAGTATTTCCTGCGCGCCGTGCTCGCAGATCATGGGCTTGAATGGCACCCTGACCCGCGGCTGTTATCGCGCGGTGGATCGCTTCGATATCTTTGTGGTCCGGCGCTTCGTCCATCAATCCACCTGCCGAGTCTCTCAGCACGGACCACCCAGTCCAGATGATATTGCCGGCGACAAGCAGCGCCAACAAGGGATCCAGCCACCAAAGCCCGGTGGCCCGGGCAATAATGACGCCGCCCAGCACACCAATCGACGAGTAAACATCTGCTAGCAAATGCCGCCCGTCCGCCACCAAAGCAGGCGAGCGCATTTCACGCCCTTTGCGCAACAGCACAAAACACCACACCGCATTGATGACCCCGGCCGCTGCGTTCAAGAATAGAGCGTTGGTTGTGACAAACACAACTCGCGGTTCGCTGAAAGCGGCCCAGACCTGAAACAGGATGGCAATAGCGGCACCGCCGATCAGTAGCGCCTCGATTATCGCAGAAAAATACTCGGCTTTGTGGTGGCCATAAGGGTGATTGCTGTCGGCAGGAAGCGCAGAATAGGTGATCGCGGCAAAGGCCAAAATGGCCGCGGCAACATTGACGATGCTTTCCAAGGCGTCCGACAATAGTGCCACAGAGCCGGTTAGCCACGCGGCGAGCGATTTCAGCGCGAGCACCAAAACGCCGACAGCAATACTCGACAGAGCAATTTTTTGCAGGCTGGTCAATTTTACCTCGTGTCAGGTCATCGGGTCCGTGCCATCTAGTATAGCCTGCGCGTCCCGGCAATCTGCAAGTATTACTCAGACCTTGATGGCCAACCCCGTGACATACATCACGATAAGGCCGACAAGGATACCGGCGATAATGGCCCAATCAGTACCGCCTTTATCGTCTGAGCGTTGACGCATGATGTAGGCAGCGACCTCGAACAACACTTGCAGGATTGCTCCTGCGCCAACAGCAAAAGCCAGGGTAGTCCATTGCGGTGCGACCGCTTGCGCCCCTAACCAGATGCCGATAATTGCGGGTGCGCCAGCAAGAATGGCCAGGGCTGCAAAGATTAGCAAAGTGGGTTTTGTACGTACCAATGGGGCGGCAATAGCAATGCCTTCGGTGACGTTGTGCAGCGTGAATCCGATGATCAGAAACGCGCCAAGCCCGGCGGCACCTGTGGCCTGAGCCGCTCCGATCGCCAGCCCTTCGCCCAGATTATGCAGGCCAATCCCCAGCGCGATATAGGTGGCCAGGGCCAGCCCACTAGGGGTGCCGTGGCGTCTCCCGATACCGATCAATACCAGAAAGACGGCCCCCGCGACGATCAGAACCATGGTTGTTCCCTGAAAGGCCGCCGCGGATTCGTGTGCTGCCTCAATAGCTTCTCCTATCAGATCAATCAGCAGAAAAACCAGCATTCCCAGCGTGATAGAAAGCACAAACTGCATTCCCGGCCCAGCAAGACGGCGCAGTAAGGGAAAGAACATCAGGCCAATCAGAACCGGCAAGATACCGACATAAGCACCAAGTAACGTCTGAGCCCGCAAGCTGCCCGACAACCCGCCCCGGACGGGTGTAGCGACTTCGATCTCGTGTTCAAACGTAGTGCCTGAATTGGTGACTACCGTTAACGCAATGGCGTCATCGCGCACCCAGGGGAATGGGATGTTCACCCAGGCGCTGGACATGCGCGGTATCGGGCCCGCAGGCGTTTGGGTAAATTTCCAATAGGCGCTGTCGACCTGAATTTGTGCGATCACCATTGGTTCGGACCCACCGGCCCGCATCTTCATGTGGATGCCATCTGCGTCCAGATACACAGTCTCGAATGTCAGTTCCTCGGCGGGTGGGGCCGAACTGTCAAAGATATTCAGCGTGTTGGATTGCAGCAGCCAGCCAAAGGCCAACCCCAACAGTAACAAAGGCGCTAGCAACGGCAGGATCAGGGATCGGTTATTCATATTCCGCCCTCGACTACGTCAAAATTGGCGATCCAACCGAGCTCGGTAAATTCCGATTGATGGGCGTGGAACATGTACTTGCCGGTTTCAAAGTCTTTGAATGAGAATTCAAGGATGCCACGCTGGGCCTGACATTGCATGATAGTATCGACTGTTTTCAGGGTCGGTGTCAGCGTTGTGCCGTGGTCGTAGTAATCAAAGAAATTGGCATGCAGGTGGAATGAATTGATCGGATCAAACTCGGTTGCGTTAATCAGATAAATCCGCACAGGACGATCGCGTTCAATGCGGATCGGGTGTTTCATATAGTGGTGCGCGACAGTGTTGACCGCGTAAAATTCGTTTTCGCCGTCAAAATTGGTATCAAATCCATTCATCACCATGACTAGTTCCTGCCAGTTAGTATTTTCGGGCGATCCACGCAGGCGCGATTTGGCAACGTCTTCATGTTCAGGATGTTTTGACGGGTCCGGGTCGATGATGAACGCGCCATACATGCCTTTGTGCATATGGGCACGTAGGGGAAATGCGTGGCAATGATACAGGTGGCAGCCAAAGGGGCGTGCCTTGAATTCATAGGTGAATTCGTCGCCGGGATCGATCAGCCCTGAGCCCGCCATGCCGTCCATGCTGGCACCGTGAATGCCATGAAAATGCAGCGAATGCGGATGCGAGCCGTGGTTGTTGAACACGATCCGCAAAATGTCGCCTTCGGTGGCGCGCAAAGTCGGACCAGGGACGCGGCCATTATAGGTCCACGCCGGAAAGGTGACGCCGGGGGCGATTTCGATCTCACGATCTTCGGCGGTGATCTTAAAGGTACGGATGGTTTCGCCCTGTGCGTTGGTCGTCACCACGCCGCTGTCCCAATCGGTTAATAGTTCTGATGGATCAAAGCCGTTAAAGCTGCTGTCGACGTCGCCGACTGTAATCATGCCACTGTGATCATGTTGCATTTTGGGCTGCATTGACTGCTCATCGCTGTGCGACGCGGCCCAAGCTTTGCGCGTGCCCCCCAACCAGCCAGCAATTGTTCCGGTTGCAAGAGTTGCCCCACCCTTGAGGAGATCACGACGCGCGACGGCTTTTTGAATATATTTTTTCATAGTTTGGTTGATATTGATTTTGAGAAGCATTTGCAACAAGGTCGCGGCTGGTCTGGCAAACAATAATCAGGGGCAGAGCAATTTGCGAATTTGGCCTGATTGACCGTTAGTAAGGTGAATGCATTTTTTGTCCGCCTTGATAACGACTATCGCACTGGATATTGGCAAGGGGACACAGCGAAAAGCCTGCCGGTGTCTGAGGACATCAAAAAACAATCGGCGATTGGCGCGCGCATCTTATAAGACCAACTGCGCGCCCATCTGGTGGCGTTTTTGCAACATGTGGCCCCGGTGGCACAAGAATTGGGGTTGCGGTTGTGTTGTCATCCGGATGACCCACCGTTTGATCTGTTGGGACTGCCACGGTTCATGTCATCCGAAGCCGACTATCGTTATATTCTGGATGCGGTTGATCTGCCTGCCAATGGGGTGACGCTGTGTTCCGGCTCGCTTGGGGTCAGCCCGTATAATGATCTACCGGGGATGATGCAGCGCCTTGGGGACCGGGTGCATTTCCTGCATCTGCGCAACGTAAAACGCGAAGATGATAGTTTTCCTGGGTCCTTCCACGAAGCCGAACATTTGGGCGGCGATGTCGATATGGTCGCTCTGATCGCGGCTGCTCTGGACGAAGAGGCCGCGCGTCGTGCTGCGGGTCGCGCCGATCATGTGATCCCAATGCGCCCGGATCACGGGCAGGATATCGCTGACGAATTGACACGGCAAAGCCAGCCGGGGTACCCGCTAATTGGTCGTTTGCAAGGCCTGGCAGAACTGCGTGGGGTCGAAGCGGCCCTGATGGCGACGCGTTAGCGGCTAGCCAGCCGCCCATTTGCCACATGAGCCATTCCATCGTCGTGGCCCGTTTGGAGTGCTCCTGGTATAAAGATCAATCATCACACTCTCCGGGGTCAGGTTTGGCTTGCAAGGCCTTGGGCGCGAACATCAGACAAAGATTGCACCGGCGTCAAGGCTTCGGGGTCGACCTGCAATTCGATCAGGTAACCAACGGTCGAGGCCTGGGCGCGGGTCAAAGCGTCGGCGAAATCCTCGGTTCGGGTGACTTTTTCTCCTGGGATGCCAAAAGACGCAGCATAGGCCACGAAATCAGGGTTAACCAAATCTGTGGCGACGACGCGGGTTGGGTAATTGCGTTCCTGATGCATGCGGATGGTGCCGAACATGCTGTTATTGACCACAAGATATATCACCGCAGCGCCAAATTGTTTTGCCGTTGCCATTTCCTGCGCGGTCATCAGGAAACACCCATCCCCCGCCACGGATACAACGACGCGCTCGGGCATGGTCAGCTTGGCAGAAATGGCGGCCGGCACGCCATAGCCCATAGAACCGCTGGTTGGCGCCAATTGCGTGCGATAGCGGCGATGCTGGTGGAAACGGTGCAGCCAGACCGCGTAATTGCCAGCGCCATTGGTCATCACCGCCGTATCGGGCAGAGTTTCAGACATGTGGCGTATAACGTGGCCCATGTTGAGCGGGCCCGGTACATCTGTGGGTTCCAGAAACGCCAGATAGTCGGCGTGTTGCTCTTGCCGCCATGTGGCCCAGCGGGTTTGACCGCTGCCCTTGGGCATGTTCATTGCAGCTTTCAAAAATTCGGTAGGCGAAGAAGAAATTGCCAGATCGGGTGCGTAGACATGGCCCAATTCGTCGGGGCCGGGGTGGATATGTACCATCTTCATTTGTGGATTGGGGATATCGATCAGGGAATAGCCCTGGCTGGTCATTTCGCCCATACGGGGGCCAAGTATGATCAGCAAGTCCACCTCATTGCGAATCCGTTCTTTAAGGCCAGCCACGGGGGCAATGCCAACCACGCCGACATAATTTTCATGGGTGTTGTCTACGTAGTCCTGAAATCTAAACGCAGTCGCGACAGGCAGGCCCGATCTGGTTGCAAAATCGGCAGCCATTTGGGCACACTCTGCGCTCCAGCCGGGGCCACCGACGACAAGCAGCGGATTGTTTGCTTTGGCCATCATGTCCGACAGTTCGCTCATTGCATCCGGAGTAGGGGCAGATTCGGTCAGTGGTGTGGGGCGCAAATCGGCGACTTCGGCGAAGCCAGACATCACATCTTCGGGCAGGGCCAGTACAACCGGGCCGGGGCGTCCGGACTGGCAGATTTTCCAGGCGCGGGAAATGTATTCGGGGATACGGGTAATGTCGTCAATCTGAGCAACCCATTTGGCCATCTGACCGAACATGCGCCGATAATCGATTTCCTGAAACGCCTCGCGGTCCACCATCGACCGGCCCACTTGTCCGATCAGCAGGATCATTGGTGTGCTGTCCTGAAACGCGGTGTGCACTCCGTTTGAAGCATTGGTGGCGCCGGGTCCGCGGGTGACTGCGCAAATACCCGGCTTGCCAGTCATTTTCCCGTAGGCATCAGCCATGTTGGCGGCCCCGCCTTCGTGGCGGCAGGATATAACGCGCATGGAATTGCGATGTTCATACAGCCCGTCCAAAAGGCCCAGATAACTTTCACCGGGAACGCAGAAAACGGTGTCAGCCCCCAGCAAATGCAATTGCGTGGCGAGGATCTGGCCGCCGTGGCGCGAAGGGTTGGTGCTGTCTGACATAAGGTTTCCTATGCAATGTGGATCGTCGCGCAATCCATATGCGTGTTTGCTTAGTGGGTTATCTGGCCCGGTTGCGCCAAAACTTGTAGTGCTGAGCCCTAAATGTAATTTGCTTGCAGTAAGGTCAACCGGTGAAGATTGTCAGCGTGCGAAATAACAAGACATGGCTGAAATTGGCACAAGGTCATGACCGAACGCGTTGGTTTTCTGAGAAGGTATTGCACATCTCGCAGAAGCGTGGGTTTTCACCCACCCTACGTTTGGCCTATAGCAAAGTGACTCACAAACTTCTGGATTTAACACATGCCTTGTAGCCTATGTTCTGCTGATACCGACCTGACCACATTCGCTGTTGCTGGCGGTCCTGATGGAGCTGCGACCGAGCTGTGTGAAACCTGTATCGCGCAAATCAATGGCACGCCCGAACCGACCCATTGGCGCTGCTTGTCATCTGCGATGTGGTCTGAGGATATTGCCGCGCAGGTTCTGGCCGCGCGGATGTTGACGCGGCTGTCTGACGAAGGTTGGGCGCGTGATTTGGCGGATCAGTTATATCTGGACGATGAAACCCGGACCTGGGTCGACAATGTCGTGCAAACGGTTGAGCACCGGGACAGCAACGGTATCCTGCTTGCACAAGGCGATACTGTGGTTTTGATCAAGGACCTGCCAGTAAAAGGGGCCGGGTTTACTGCCAAACGCGGCACTGCCGTGCGCAGTATTTCTCTTGTTGCTGATAACGCCGCGCATATAGAGGGGCGTGTCGAAGGCCAACGTATTGTCATTCTGACCGAGTTTGTAAAGAAACGCTAAAACATAAATTATTCACATATTCATAAATATATATACGGATTGCATTTTTCGGGTATCCTAGCGCCATAAACACAGGGAGCCGACATATGAACCGTATTCTTTCCGCCGCTATTATAGCCTTGTCTCTTAGCACAGGTGCCTTTGCGGAAGGCGTGACACATTACGTTGCCATTCACGTGGACCAGAACGATCCTAAGGTGATGAACATGGCGCTGAACAATGCACAAAACGTCAACAATTATTATGAATCTCAGGGTGATAGCGTAGTGATTGAAATGGTCGCCTATGGCCCCGGGTTGAACATGCTGATCCCCGGCAAAAGCCCGGTTGAACAGCGCATCAGTTCGATGTCCCTTGAAATGGATAACCTGACCTTTGCGGCCTGCGGAAACACCCATCGCAAAATGAGCGAGAAGGCCGGCAAAGATATCGCCTTGATGGATGAGGCCACAATGGTGAAATCCGGCGTGGTGCGGCTGATCGAACTGCAGGAAAACAACTACGCCTACGTCCGCCCCTAGGCCTTGGTACGGTGCAGGACTGAAACCGGGGTGGGGCTTAGCGTTCCGTCAGCCAATTCCTGTAGCTTTCCGGCGAAGGTCTTGAAATAGTCCCGTGATTGCAAAGTTTGCACCGTCTCGGGCACATCCCATTGCCCCCAATGAATGCGTTTGTTGCCTTCTTTGGCTTTCGTCACTCGATAGGTGAACCGTCCGGCAATATCTGTGTCCGCATCAATCGCTTGCACAAAAGCCGTTACGGCGTCGTTCCATTCGACCTCATCCCCGTCAAATTCGTACTGAATAGTAATGCCATGCATGTTGAAATCCTCTCTCCGTTGGAATCAACATACTCTATTTCGAATGATCGATGAAATCACACTTTCGCGCACTTGGGCGGCGTGCTAGCCTTTGCGCGGTCCCAGATTGAGAGAACTAAAATGCCACTAACAGTCAAAGATATGATGCAGGCCGCAAATGCGGTAGTCGAACGGATTGACGGAGCTACAGCGCAGCAGATGCTGGCAGATGGCGCGGTCATGGTCGACCTTCGTGATGGGGCAGAACTGACCAAAACCGGCAAAGCTGCGGGTGCGGTGCATATTTCGCGTGGGATGCTTGAGTTTCGGGCAGATCCGGCCAGTCCTTTGTACAGCGAAGAACTGCGTTTTGACCGTCCGGTGATCCTGCATTGCGCCACTGGCGGGCGGGCAGCGCTGGCCGGGAAATTGCTGCTGGATATGGGGTATGAAAAGGTTGTTAACCTTGGTGGGTTCAAAGATTGGGTCGAGGCTGGCGGGCCTGTAGACAGCTAATTAGCTATCAAGAAATACCCGTGCCGCAGCCTCAAATTCGCGTGGCTTATCGGCGTGCAGCCAATGGCCCGCGCCGGGTAGTTTCGCAAAGCGCGCATGGGGGAACCACGCCTTGATGGCGGGTCGATGCTCGCGGGTTACATAATCTGATGCACCGCCCGACAGGAACAGGGCCGGACCCTCCCATGAGGTTTGGACTGTCGGAAATGACATGATGGCAGGCATACTACGTTCAAGCGTATCAAGATTAAGCCGCCAGCGTTTGCCGCTGACATCCAGCGACTGGGTGAAAAAGCTTTGCAACGCTTTTTCAACGCCAAGATTGGCCAGCTGATTTTCCGCATCCTGCCGTCGTTCAACCAGGTCCAAATTGACGCCGCGCATCGCGTTGATGAATCCGATCTGCGTATGGCTGTAGCGAACAGGAGCAATATCAGCGACAACAAGACGGCGCACACAGTCGTGGCGCAGGGCCAACATCATCGCGGCTTTACCACCCATCGAATGGCCAATAACGTCGGCGACGCCGCCGAATTCACCAATCACCTCGTCCAGATCATCGGCCATTTCTTCATAGGTATGATTTTCGGTCCAGACACTGTGCCCATGGTTGCGCATGTCCACTGCAACAACCAGTCGAGTGTCTGACAGCCGTTTGGCAATCACGCCCCAATTGCGTGCGGATCCGTACAACCCGTGAGCGATTATCAGCGGTGGTGCGTCAGTCGCAGTTCCATGTGTGATCCAGTTCAACATAACATTGGTGATACCCGGCTGTTGCAGTTGGTTCCAGCCCCATTGAGCATGCGGCACGCAGCAGCTAGTCTGCGCCCAACAGGAGAGCACAGTGACCCAACCGCACATGATACCGGACCTAATCATTCAGACCAAAACCCTGATGCGGGAAAAGCTTGGGGTAGGGGCGTCAGACATGACTCGTGCGGTGGGCAAGGCCAAAAACCGGTTGCCCCGTAGGATTTATAATCAAGCGTTGCTGCTGGCCAAGGCCGAACCGCTTTCGGTGCATCCGAAACTGTGTCTGACACTGGACGCGCCAGCCTTGGGCGAGGCAGCAGGGGACGTGCAGAAATATTTGAAGTCCATTGACTTGGCGGACCAGCGCAAAGGCTGGATATTGGGGATGTTGGGCGGATTGGCCTTTAACATGATCCTGTTTGTCGTGGTGCTGGTTCTGGTGTTGTATTGGCGCGGGTTTTTTTAGGGCGCTCTTAGGTCAGCGGTTTTCCCTGGTCTTTGTTTGCCCTATATTGAACGTGGTTCATAAATGGGAGCAGCCTGTGTCAGAGAAATCCAAACAACGTAAATTGGTTTTGCGTGAAAGATTGGTTGTGGCGGCAGAGGCGCGGATCGAGCGTGCCGGGTTAGCATCACTGAGGGCGCGGGATATGGCGTCAGATGCGGGTTGTTCTTTGGGGGCAATCTATAATGTCTTTGAAGATTTGAACGCGGTCGTGATGGCAGTGAATGGTCGCACGTTTCGAAAACTGGGCACTGTTGTGGCAAATTCGGTGGCAGATGCTGCATCAATTGCGCCAACCCAGCGGCTGATCATCATGAGCAACGCCTATCTGCATTTTGCGGCCGAACACAAAAACCTGTGGCGCGCGTTGTTTGATCTTCAGATGTCGTCAGACGGGATGGTGCCCGACTGGTATCTGGCCGCGTTGCGTGATCTGTTTCAACATATTGCTGAACCACTGGCCGAGATTTTTCCGGACAAGAATGCTGCTGATCTGGACCTGATGACGCGGGCGTTGTTTTCGTCCGTTCACGGGATTGTTTTGTTGGGCCTTGAGAATCGTATCTCGGGCGTTCCGATTGAAAAAGTCGAAATGATGATCTCGCAAGTCTTGGGTGAGGTTGGAAAAAAAAATTGAACAATGTTCACTTAAATACTTGAACATTGTTCAAAACGTGCTATCTACCATTTCATGAACAATGTTCAAAAATGGAGGATCAGATGTTCAGAACACTAAAAACCCTAGTGGCCGGTTCCAATGCCCGCGCCGAAGAACGGGTCAGGGACAAGTATTCGATCGAATTGATCGACCAGAAAATCCGCGAAGCCGGAGATGCGTTGAAGTCGGCCAAGTATGGCTTGGCGAGCCTGATGCAGCGTGAACGCGCCGAAACCCGTCAGATCACCCGCCTTGAAGGCCGTGTTGCTGACTTAATGGAGCGCGCTGCTGATGCTCTGAAAGGTGATCGCCAGGATCTGGCACAAGAAGCTGCGCAAGCAGTGGCAGATATGGAGAACGAGCTGACAATACGGCGGGAAACCGTATGTCGGCTTGAAACCCGGGTTTTGCAGTTGCGCCAATCGGTTGAAGCGGCCAACCGGCGTATCCTTGATCTCAAGCAGGGGGCAGTTGCGGCCCGCGCGATGCGCCGAGAGCAGGGTATTCAGAAAAAGCTGTTGCATCATTCGGGTGGTGAGTGTGCCATGGATGAGGCCGAAAACCTGATTGCCCGCGTCATGCAGCAGGATGATCCGTTTGAGCAAAACGAAATTCTACGTCAGATCGACAATGGCTTGCAAAACGAAGACGTCGCAGATCGCATGGCCGAAGCCGGGTTTGGTGCGTCGTCAAAATTGACCGCCAACGATGTAATGAGCCGCTTAAAGGTCTGAATACCGCCCAAGTTGTGACAGAAATTTCAGATAACCACTTAAACAATTCAATTCGACAACATTGGAGATCGAAATGTACAATGATCGTAACGACAACTCGTTTATTACTCTTATCAATGCAGCTGGGGTTGCTCTTGCCTATGGGCTGCTAGGGATTTCTCTTTTTCTATCAACAGATGTACCACTTGCCACAAAAGGGTATTGGGGTATGGGTATCCTGCTGCTGACAATCAGCCTGATTAACGTGGTCAAATACCGTTTTGATGCTAAATCGAGCGAAGATCGCATTCACCGCATCGAAGAGGCAAAGAACGAGAAACTGCTGGAAGACGCGCTGAGTGAAACCAGCTCTTCATAAAGAAAATTGAGGCGGGCCAAGGGGCCCGCCACTTTTATGAGCCTGCCTTTTTCCGTGCCGGAAAATTGGCAGTTGTGTCGATTACCGGACAGTAACAGACCAATTTAAAGGTTCGGATAGATCGGAAAGCGGGCGCACATGTCGGAAACACCGGCACGCACCTTATCCTCGACCGCGCCATTACCGTCTTCGCCATTGGCAGCGAGGCCGTCCACAATCTCGATGATCCAGTCGGCGATCTGGCGGAATTCTGCCTCTCCAAAACCACGGGTTGTCCCGGCTGGAGAGCCCAGGCGAATGCCGCTGGTGATGGTGGGTTTCTCCGGATCAAACGGAACGCCGTTCTTGTTGCAGGTGATAAAGGCCCGTTCCAGTGAATTTTCAGTGGCATTGCCTTTAACGCCTTTAGGACGCAGATCAACCAGCACCAGATGCGTATCGGTGCCGTGGGTCACCGTATCAAGGCCGCCTTTGATCAACTGATCTGACAGCGCTTTGGCGTTGCTTACCACGTTCTGAATATAGCTTTTGAATTCCGGACGCAGAGCCTCGCCAAAGGCCACGGCTTTGGCCGCGATAACATGCATCAGCGGCCCGCCCTGAATGCCGGGGAATATGGCTGAGTTGATTTTCTTGGCCAAAGCTTCGTCATTGGTCAATATCATACCACCACGCGGTCCGCGCAGGGTTTTGTGGGTGGTTGTGGTCACCACATGGGCATGCGGAAACGGGCTTGGATGTTCGCCAGCCGCCACAAGACCAGCAAAATGCGCCATGTCCACCTGCAGGATGGCGCCAACCTTGTCGGCAATTTCGCGCATTCGGGCAAAATCAATCTCGCGCGGGATGGCGCTGCCGCCAGCGATGATGACTTTGGGCTGGTGCGCGAGGGCAAGTTCTTCGACCTGATCGTAATCCAACAGATTGTCCTGACGGCGTACGCCATATTGTACGGCGTTGAACCATTTACCTGACTGGTTCGGTTTTGCCCCATGGGTCAGATGTCCACCTGCATCCAGTGACATGCCCAAAATGGTGTCGCCCGGTTGCAAAATGGCCTGAAACACGCCTTGGTTTGCCTGGCTGCCAGAGTGGGGCTGAACATTGACGAAATCACAGCCAAACAGTTCTTTGGCCCGCTCGATCGCCAGGGTTTCCGCCACATCAACATACTGGCACCCGCCATAATACCGTCGTCCCGCATAGCCTTCGGCATATTTGTTGGTCATCACCGAGCCTTGCGCCTCCATCACCGCCGCGCTGACGATGTTTTCCGAGGCAATCAACTCGATCTCGTCGCGCTGTCGACGCAATTCGGATGTGATCGTACCAAACAACTCCGGGTCGCGTGAATTGAGAGGTTCAGTGAAAAAGCCAGTGTCAACATTTGGGCGAGTCATGGTGGGCTCCGTTTCAGTGTGATTTTGCGATTTCCGTACAGGAAACCGGGATAGTCTGAAAGGCCGGAATGCGACGATTTGGGTCGATACGGCGGCAAGGCTGGCATTGCGGCGAAAGGTGTGGTTGTTTTGAGACGAAACAGGCTGCGTTGGACCCCCCTTGTCATGACCCTCAAAATTGCATTTCTGGCGAGTTCGGTGCCCGTCGCCCAAACCGCTCTGTCCGCTCTGATCGGGCGATATGGCAATGTGGCAACAGATGAGGCGGATGTCATTGTGGCGCTGGGCGGGGATGGTTTCATTTTGCGGACGCTGCACAACACTCAGGATATATCAGCGCCGGTTTATGGGATGAATCGCGGGACCATTGGCTTCTTGATGAACGAATACAGCGAAAACGATCTTGTTGACCGCTTGCAAGCGGCTGAAGAGACTGTGATCAACCCGCTGGCGATGCGGGCAAAGGATCGCTCGGGCACCATTCACGAAGCTTTGGCGATCAACGAAGTTTCATTGCTGCGCGCCGGTCCACAGGCGGCCAAATTGCGGATCTCGGTAGATGGGCGTTTGCGAATGGACGAATTGGTGTGCGACGGGGCGCTGGTGGCAACGCCCGCGGGATCAACTGCGTATAACTATTCGGCGCATGGGCCGATCCTACCTGTGGGTGCGGATGTGCTGGCACTGACCGCAATTGCGGCGTTCCGGCCTCGGCGGTGGCGTGGAGCGCTGTTGCCAAAAACAGCGATGGTTCGGTTTGACGTCGTGGACCCGGACAAACGCCCGGTTATGGCGCACGCGGATTCAACATCAATTGCCGGTATCGACTGGGTCGAAATCCGGTCCGAGCCGCAGATCAAACACCGCATTTTGTTTGATCCGGGCCATGGCTTGGAAGAACGGCTGATTTCCGAACAATTCACTTAAGGTGTGCGTAGGGTGGGTGAAAACCCACGCAGCTTAAGATATCTGACGATCCTGACCTGCCCAGAATGGCTTGCGCAATTCGGTTTTCAGCACCTTATTTGCACCAGACAACGGAAACGGTTCAGTTCGGAATTCAACACTTCGCGGGCATTTGTAGCCAGCGATCAATGTATGGCAATGGGCTTTTAGATCGTCCTCACTGGCCTTGGCATCCGGGTTCAGAATAACGATGGCGTGCACAGATTCTCCCCATTGTTCGCTGGGAATTCCGATCACGGCACTGGTTGCCACTGCCGGATGTTGTGACAGGGCGTTTTCGACCTCGGCGGAATAGACGTTTTCGCCCCCCGACACGACCATATCCTTAAGCCGATCCATCAGGAACACAAACCCGTCGTCGTCCATATATCCGGCATCACCGGTATAGACCCAACCGTCTTTGATTGTTTCAGCTGTGACATCAGGTTTGTTCCAATACCCCAACATCGCCACTGGCCCTTTGACCGTGATGTGGCCGACATCGCCACGTGGCACTTCGTTATCGTTCTCGTCAACGATACGGATTTCAACAATGCGGGTTGGCCGTCCGGCGGAACGCAGTTTTCCGGCGTTTGGCCCGTCCAGCACATGAAATCTTGTATCCAGAATGGTCGCCACCGGGCTAAGTTCAGTCTGGCCAAATGCTTGCATGAATTTTGCTTTCGGAAATTTTTCAAAACCCTCGATCAGCACCGATTCAGTGATCGGCGAAGCACCGTATGCAATCAATTCCAATGATGACACGTCGTAGCTGTCAAAATCAGGGTTCTGCAGCACCATTTGCAACATCACCGGCACCAGCAGAACATGGCTGGGGCGGTGGGTCTGGATTGCCTCCAGAGTTGCCGGTGGTGTGAACATGGGTATGACCACATGCGTGCCAGCGGCGAAGGACACAGCAGTAAAAAACAACAGATCGGCAATATGAAACATCGGCGCTGCGTGTAGATACACCGAGCCATCCGCAAGTTTTATAGCCTCAGAGTTGGATATGCCGCCCACATACAGGTTGGTATGGGAAAGCATCACGCCCTTTGGAAATCCTGTTGTGCCGCCAGTGTAAAATACCCCGGCCAGATCATCACCACCCCGGTTGGTGTCCTTTGCTGGCTCTGCTGCCGTCAGAATCTCCTCATAGTTCAGCATACCATCGGGCGTGTCGCCATCACCACAATAAATCAGCGTTTTGATGCCCTTGGCCGCCTCCTGAATAACCGGGGCCGCCGTTTTGAATGCGTCGTCAACAATCAGAATCTCGGCACCTGCATCATTGATTGCATAGGCACATTCCGCAGGTGACCAGCGGATATTCATTGGCATCATCACGCCGCCGCCCCAGACTACACCGTAGAAATACTCAACATAGCGATCCGAATTCAGCGACAGCAACGCCACGCGATCTCCGGTGCCCATGCCCGCGTTCTGCAAAGCCCCTGCCAGTTTGGCCACACGCGCAACAAACTCGGACCATGTTTGCTGGCGATCCTGATAGATAGTGGCAATGCCATTGGCATTAACCTGGGCAGCGCGCCGAATGATCGAAGTGAGTTGCATTATTTGCTCCGTATAAAGGTGAGAGATCAGTCTGAATCGGTCCAGCCTGCGCGAATGTTGGCCAAGCTGTCAACCGATTGGGCTAGCCCATGCGTTGCCATAGGGGGCCACACATCTGACCAACGCGGTCCTCGACTGCAACCATCGCATCAACGATCAAATCCTCGCGCCAGCGACGACCGACAATTTGCACGTTGATCGGCTGGGTGCCTTGCACAAGCTCTACCAGACGTGTCGGCAGACACCCGGCAGGAAGGCCCATGTAATTCATCGAAAACGAATACTGCGCCGTTCCCAGCACCTCGCGCACGCCCTCTGCGCCATGCGTATCGCGATCCGGTACAAAAAACGGTGATGGCATGAACGGAGTTAGAACCAGCGGATAATCCTGTAAAAACAAAGACCACTGCCGGGCATAGTGGCTGCGCTGTGCCATCATTTTTAGCAATTCATCGCCTTCAAAAGGCGGAAACTGTTTAAAGTATTCGTCAAAGATTTCGTTGATTGTGGGCGACCCATGGGTCTGCACATCGTCCTTCATCAGCACAAGCACTTCGCCCATCAAGGTGCGATAGCCCACCATCCCAGCCTCGTGTACGAGGGGTGGTTCGACCTCTTCGACCAGATATCCCGCATCGGTCAGCGCATCACGTGCAATATCCAATGCCAGCGACACTTCGGGATGCAAATCAAACTCGAATGTGTTCTTGGTAAAGGCTACGCGGATTGGTCCTTCCAGCGTTTCGCCGTGCCATGGCAAAGGAACATGGAACGGATCACGCGCATCTGGTTCAATCATTGTGGGCATCGAAAGATGCAAATCAGCCGCAGACCGCGTCAGCAGGCCTTGTACCGACATGGATTGCGCCAGCATACCGCGTTCGACTTTTTGGCTGGGGTTCCAGGCAGGCACACGGCCAAGGCCCGGTTTTACCGTGACCGCGCCATTTGCAGCGGCCGGAAAGCGCAAAGATCCACCGATGTCATTGCCATGCGCCAGCGCGCCAATGCCGGCCATGATCGCCGATCCGGCCCCGCCAGACGACCCGCCAGCAGACACATGCGGCCCCCACGGATTATGCGTGCGCCCGTAAAGAGGGTTGTCGGTGTCGGCGCGAAACGAGAATTCGGGAGTGTTCGTGCGCCCGATCACCACGGCACCGGCGTTTTGCAGGTTTTCTACAAGGGGTGCATCATCTGGTGCGATCAAATCTTTAAACGCCACCATCCCATTGGTTGTGGCATGCCCGGCCTGATCAACATTGACCTTGATCGTTACCGGTACGCCATGAAGCGGTCCGGTTGGTTCGCCTTTTGCACGGGCTGTGTCCAGGGCTTGTGCACGTGTCAGAGCCACGGCGCTCAGATCGTCGACCACCGCATTCAGCGCCGGATTGACGGCATTCATGCGATCAATCGCGGCCTGAACAGAAGATTCAGCGCTTAAATCTCCGGCACGGGTTTGGGCGGCGATTTCGGTGGCGCTAAGCTGCCAGATTGGGGTTTGTGTCATTTTGTAAATCTCCTGATCTGACCCTATTATGCCTGAGTATCCGCAAGCAACTCGCGTGCTTTGTCTTCGCGGATGCTGCCCGATTTAATCATGGCTGTCGCGATACTATCAATCTGCGCGCCCGACGCGCCAGCCGCAATGGCGACGTTGCGGGCGTGCAACCCCATATGACCACGCTGAATGCCCTCGGTTGCAAGCGCACGCAAGGCGGAAAAGTTCTGGATCAACCCCACCGCGGCGATTACCCGGCCAAGTCGGTCAGCGGTTTGCACACCCATAATCTTTAATGCCGCCTGTGCGGTTGGGTGTACCTTTGTAACGCCGCCAACGATACCCACCGGCATTGGGATTTCGATCTCACCGACAAGGTCCCCATCGCGAGATTTGGTGTAACGCGTCAACGGCCCATAGCCATCTTTGGCGGCATAGGCATGTGCTCCGGCCTCAAGCGCGCGGGTGTCATTGCCGGTGGCCAGTGCTACGGCACTGATGCCGTTCATGATGCCCTTATTGTGGGTTGCTGCGCGATAGGGATCGACGGCGGCAAATGTATAGGCCGACAGTACCCCATCCACAACGTCCGCGCCGATCACGTCTGCAGGCCAGGTGGCCCGGGCCCGCACCAATCGACGATCCGCAAGATTGGACAGAATGCGTAACCCCACGGTGCCACCCGTCAGGGTTTCCAGATGAGGTGCCAGCCGTTCAGCCATGGTATTGACCGCGTTCGCCCCCATCGCGTCACGCACATCGACAATCAAATGTACCACTAGAAACGGCGGCACGATACGCACCTCAAGGTCACGAAAGCCACCGCCTAAACTAACCAGCATCGGATCACAGGCATCACAACGCCCCCCGATGTCATCGCGCGCTGCCAGCACGGCATCGCGCGCAACCACCAAAGCATCAAGGCCGGTGATCTGCACCTGCGCAATCATGCAAGGATCGTCCGCATCAGTGGTCACTCCACCCGCTTCGCGGCAAGCCAAAGCACCATTGCACACGGCTGCAACAACGCTGCTTTCCTCGGTTGCCATCGGCACCAGAACATCAACGCCATCAACCGCCAGATTGGTGGCCACACTCACAGGAACCGACATAATACCAATAACGTTTTCCACCAGATTCTCCGCCAGAAAACCTTCGTAGGCTGCTGAGGTCTCTATATGGGTGCGTTGATCGTCACTTAGCCCGCAGGTGTCTGCAATAGTCTTTAACCGTTCTGCACGAGTCAGATTGTGAAATCCGGGCAAACGGGATGTAGAGGGCATTTGGTGTTCCTTTTGACCGACAAGTTAGGGCAGCAGGGGCGGCATGCAAGCGGTAAAAAATTAGATATTGAGTGTTTCGCGGAAAAGAGGAAACCTGTGAACAGTAAATTTGCCAGTTACAAATTGGAGCGAACCCATGTCCGCCAATGATAAAACTTTTACCGGCTCGATCCCTGATATCTATGACGATCATCTGGTGCCGCTGATTTTTGAAGTATACGCTGATGATCTTGCGCGCCGGGTGATGGATGGCCCTGCCGATCACGTGCTTGAAACGGCCGCTGGCAGCGGTGTTGTCACGCGCGCTCTGGCGCCGCTTCTGGCAGAAAATGCACGTTATGTTGTTAGTGATCTGAACCCGCCGATGCTGGTGCGGGCACAAGACCGGCAACCTGACAATTCTCGCATTCACTGGCAGCAGGCGGATGCCTTGGCGCTGCCCTTTGAGAATGACCAGTTTGATGTGGTTGCCTGTCAATTTGGTGCAATGTTCTTTCCAGACAAACCCAAAGGTTATGCCGAAGCCCGGCGGGTAATGCGACCCGGTGGCCGGTTCATTTTCAACGTGTGGGATCATATCCAGAGCAACGAGTTTGCTGATATTGTGACCCGTGTCGCATGTCAGTTGTTGCCTGAAGACCCGCCAGAATTCCTGGCTCGCACCCCGCATGGCCACTATGATACCGATCAAATTCGCAGTGATCTGTCGACGGCAGGTTTTAGCAATATCGACATTGAAACCGTCACTAAAACCAGCACTTCGCCCACTGCGTCAGGTCCGGCTGTCGGCTATGTTCAGGGCACGCCACTGCGTAACGAGATTGAAAAACACGGGGCTGAGATGCTCAAAGCTGTGACGCGCGCTGCCACAGACGAGATCGAGTTACTCTACGGTGCTGGCCCGGTATCAGCGAAAATTCAGGGTTTTGTGATTACGGCAAGTTGACAAGGCGGCATATGATAAAAATTGCCCGTCAGCTGGTGCCCGGCACAAAAGGGTAAACCGGACAAACGTTCCTATTTGGCATAATCGATCGTGCGCAATGCTTCGCGAATGTCATCCAGACTGCTGATATCCTCGATGGTGGCTGGCATTTTGTACTCGCTCCCATCAGCAATCTTTACCATGATCGCGCGCAGGATTTTGCCAGACCGGGTTTTGGGCAGCCGGTCGACCACAACGGCCAGTTTGAACGCAGCGACGGGGCCGATTTTTTCGCGTACCAGTTTGACACATTCCGCAGTTATCTCTGCGTTGGAGCGGGTCACACCTTTGGTCAGGCAGACAAATCCCACTGGAAGCTGCCCCTTTAATTGATCGGTCACACCAATCACCGCGCATTCGGCGACATCGGGGTGGCTGGACAGCACTTCTTCCATTGCACCAGTAGACAGGCGATGTCCGGCAACGTTGATCACATCGTCGGTGCGCGCCATGATATAAAGATATCCGTCTTCGTCTATCATGCCAGCATCCCCGGTTTCGTAATATCCGGGGAAGGTGGCCAGATAAGACGACACGAACCGCTCTTGGGCGTTCCACAGGTTTGGCAATGTGCCCGGAGGCAGCGGCAGTTTGATCGCAATGGCACCCAGTTCACCAGTAGGCATCGGGTGGCCGCCTTCGTCCAGAATTTGCACGTCATAGCCGGGCATCGCCACCGAGGGGCTGCCAAGTTTCACAGGCAATGGCTCGATGCCCATAGGGTTGGCTGCGATGGAATAACCGGTTTCTGTTTGCCACCAATGGTCAATGACTGGAACGTTCAGGATGTCCTGTGCCCAATGGATGGTGTCAGAATCGGCGCGCTCTCCGGCCAGATATAGCGTGCGCAGGCAGGAAAGATCATAACCTTTGGTGAATTCACCTTTGGGGTCTTCGCGTTTGACGGCACGTATGGCGGTGGGTGCGGTAAAGAACGCCCGCACATTATGTTGCGAAATCACCCGCCAGAAGGTGCCGGGGTCGGGAGTGCCGACAGGTTTTCCTTCGAATACAATCGTGGTGTTGCCGTGGATCAGCGGGGCGTAACAGATATATGAATGGCCCACGACCCAGCCCACGTCGGACGCTGCCCAGAACACGTCTCCGGGGTCAACGTTATAGATGTTCTTCATGGTCCAGTTCAGCGCCACCAGATGGCCGCCAGTGTGGCGAATGACACCCTTGGGCGCGCCTGTGGTGCCCGATGTATAGAGAATATAAACCGGATGTGTGCCTTCAACGGGGACACATTCGGCAGGTTCAACCCCATCCTGAAACGCATCCCAGTCCAGATCGCGGCCCTCTACCATCGGCGCAGGATGTTGCTTTCGCTGTAAAATCACGCAGAAGTCGGGTTTGTGACTGGCGATGTCTATGGCACCGTCCAGCAGTGGTTTATATTCAACAACCCGGTTAGGCTCTAACCCGCAAGAGGCCGCGATGATCGCTTTGGGTTTGCAATCGTCAATGCGCACGGCCAGTTCATGTGCCGCGAACCCGCCAAATACCACTGAATGCACCGCCCCAATACGCGAGCAGGCCAGCATCGCCTCCAGGGCCTGTGGCACCATTGGCATATAGATGATGACCCGGTCACCCTTTGTCACACCCCTGGCACGTAATGCTCCGGCCAGCAGCGCGACACGGGCTTGCAGTTCGGCGTAGGTGATTTTGGTGATGCTGTCCGTAATCGGGCTGTCGTGGATAATAGCGACCTGATCGCCATTGCCCGCAATCACATGCCGGTCGACGGCATTAAAGCAGGTGTTGACCAGCCCATCGTCAAACCAAGTGTAAAACGGTGCGTCGGCGTCATTCAACGCTTTGCTTGGGAAACGGTCCCAGTCGATGCCGCGCGCGGCATCCATCCAGAACGCCTCGGGGTTGGATTTCCAACCTTCATACACCGTTGCATAGCTCATTTGACACCTCCCGTTGATATTTGAACTTTTGCGGTGTCACTGGCTGCAGCGCAAGGGGTCAGTCCTGCGCTGCGTTGACGCTGTGTCAGCCATATATTGACACCGGAGTTCCGGCCACGGCGGACATATTCAACAATCCCCGTGCGGTTATGGAGGGCACCACAATATGCGCCTTGTTCCCCATTCCCATCAGAATCGGCCCAACCTCAAGCCCACCAGCCCGCATTTTCAGAATATTACGCACGCCGCTGGCGGCGTCCGCATGGGCAAAGATCAACACATTGGCCTCGCCGCTCATCCGCGAGTTGGGGAAAATCCGCTCGCGTAAATCAGCATCCAATGCCACTTCGATGTTCATTTCGCCCTCGTAGACAAAATCGCGTGGCTTACTATCAAGTATTTCGATGGCTTCGCGCAGGCGCTTGCCCGAGCCTTCGGCCATATTGCCAAATTGCGATTGCGAACACAGGGCGATGTTTGGCTCTAACCCAAATCGGCGTACATGGCGCGCGGCACCAATGGCGATTTTGGCCAGTTCTTCGGGTCCGGGGCGTTGATGAACATGAGTGTCGGCGATAAACAACGGGCCGTCTTCAAGGATCATCAGCGACAACGCGCCATGCGCACTAAGCGCCTCAGTGCCCAGCACCTGCTGTGCATAATTCAGATGCCAGCGATATTCACCAAAGGTGCCACATATCAGGCAATCGGCTTCGCCACGGTGAACCATGATCGCCCCAATTGCCGTGGTGTTGGTACGCATGACTGCCTTGGCAATGTCCGGCGTTACCCCACGCCGCTGCATGAGCGAATGATAACTGTTCCAATAGTCGTAGTATCGTGGATCGTGGTGGGGGTTCACCACCTGAAAATCCTGATCTGGTCGGACATTAAGCCCCAGTCGCTTGCAGCGATGTGCTATCACCTCGGGTCGACCGATCAGAATGGGTGTTTCGGTTGTTTCCTCTAAAATAGCCTGCGCTGCCCGCAAGACGCGTTCATCTTCGCCCTCGGCAAATACAATACTGCGAGACGCGGCACGCGCTGCTTCAAATACCGGGCGCATCAGCAATGCTGATTTAAAGACAGATTCGTTGAGCCGTTCTTTGTATTCCTCAAAATCGACAATGGGTCGTTTGGCAACACCACTGTCCATGGCGGCCTTGGCTACGGCAGCAGACACAACCGCCACCAGGCGCGGGTCAAACGGTTTCGGAATCAGATAATCCGCCCCAAATGTAAGCTGTTCACCATGATAGGCCGCCGCTGCTTCTGCACTTGTCGTGGTACGAGCGAGTTCTGCAATACCTTCGATACACGCCAGTTGCATGGCATCATTAATTTCAGTCGCTCCAACATCCAGCGCTCCGCGGAAAATGAACGGAAAACACAGCACATTGTTGACCTGATTAGGAAAATCGCTGCGTCCGGTGGCGATAATGGCATCCGGTGCTACGGCGCGCGCGTCGTCAGGCAGGATTTCCGGGGCAGGGTTTGCCAGCGCGAAAATGATCGGGCGTTTGGCCATGCGCGACACCATGTCAGGTTTAAGCACATTGGCCCCGCTGAGGCCCAGAAACAGGTCAGCGCCTTCGATCACATCGTCAAGAGTGCGTTTGTCGGTGGCTTGCGCGAACTTGGATTTATGCGGGTTCATATCGACCTCGCGGCCTTCATAAACCAGCCCGTGAATGTCGCACATCCAGACGTTTTCACGTTTGACGCCCATTTTCAGCAACATGTTCAGGCAGGCAATCCCCGCAGCTCCACCGCCAGTGCTGACGATCTTGATGTCCTCAAATTTCTTACCTGCCACATAAAGCGCATTTTTCGCTGCGGCTCCGACGACGATCGCGGTGCCGTGCTGATCATCATGAAACACTGGAATATTCATCCGTTCACGGCAGATTTTTTCCACGATAAAGCAATCCGGCGCTCTGATGTCCTCAAGGTTAACCGCGCCGAATGTCGGCTCTAACGCACAGACAATATCGGCGAGCTTTTCCGGTTCGAGTTCATCAACTTCAATATCAAAGCAGTCGATATTGGCGAATTTCTTGAACAGGACGGCCTTGCCTTCCATCACTGGTTTTGAGGCCTGCGCACCAATATTACCCAACCCCAGAACCGCCGTGCCATTGGTGACGACCCCAACCAGATTGGCGCGGCTGGTAAAACGCGCGGCATTGGCCGCATCATCTTTGATCTCAAGGCAGGCATCGGCTACACCCGGAGAATAGGCCAGCGACAGATCGCGGCCGTTGGCCATCGGTTTGGTTGCCCTGATTTCCAGCTTTCCCGGTTTAGGAAATTCATGATAATTTAGCGCCGCCTGACGCAAGTTCGGATTGTCGGCCAATTTCAGCGCTCCCTAAAATAGTATAGTTTAACGTTAAACTAGATTCTCCGCGGTTAAAACAGATCAATTCGTTAAACGGTGTCGTAACCCTTAGTCTTGCAAATCTTTGTCCCGCTTGCCAGTGTTTCAAGGCAACATAAGGGACACCATGTCTGACATCCTAGCCGAAATACGTCTGCCGACAGACGAACTGCGTAACGATCTGCCTTTTTTCACCAAAACGCTGCAGATGCGTCTCGATTCCATTTATCCCGCTGACAACCCCGAAGTCGCTGTATTTTCAGGCCACGGGCTGCGTGTGCGGGTTGAAAAGGGCGCTACTGAACCGCCAGGAACCATCCGCATTCTGACCGATGATCCGGATGGCTTTGCGAGCGGCGCGCGCGAGTTGACCGCGCCCAATGGCACCCGAATCGAAATTTCGGAACGCAACCCGCCGGTGGTTTTGCCGACAACGCTGCATTCGTTTGTAGTGCGTCGACTGGCTGATCAGGCACCGTGGGTCATTGGCCGTGCTGGCATGCAGTACCGTGATCTGATCCCGAACCGCCTTGGTGGGTCGATCATTGCCAGCCATATCCGCATTCCCGATGGTGGGCCGGTGCCCGATATGGTGCATTTTCACAAGATCGGGTTTCAGCTGATATTCTGTTATCGCGGCTGGGTTGACGTGGTGTACGAAGACCAGGGCCCGCCCTTGCGCCTGACCGCTGGCGATTGTTTCATTCAGCCACCAGAAATCCGTCACCGCGTTCTGGTGGCCAGTGATAATGTCGAAGTAATCGAAATTGGTGTGCCTGCAGATCATGTGACCGAGATTGACCACGATATGACCTTACCGACAGAGGTTTTGCGCCCCGATCGGGAATGGCAGGGCCAGCGGTTTGTGTTCAATGAGGTAAAAAAAGCGAACTGGTCGCCATTCCGTCTTCCTGGATATGTGGCGCGCGATACGACGATTGCCGAAAATACCAAAAACGTTGCCGGTGTGATGGTCGCCAGGCGCGGGCAGGGCAAGCCTGTCTGGTCCAGCCATGACACCGATATTCTGTTCACATTTGTGATGGAAGGCACGGTAACGCTCGACGGCGAAGGCCGCGACCCTTATGCGCTTGCGGCAGGGGATGCCTTTGTTATTCCACCGGGCATGAAAACCCGGCTTAGCGACCCCAGCGATGATATTGAGCTACTTGAGGTGTCATTACCCGGCGCATTCAACACCGAACTGGAACCGAAATGACCCTGAAATCTGCTGCCACGGCCGTGCGAGAGAACGCCCACGCACCGTATTCAAATTTCAAAGTCGGGGCCGCGATCAGGGGGGCGTCGGGCACTGTCTATGCTGGCTGCAATGTCGAAAACGTCGCCTATCCCGAAGGTACCTGTGCTGAGGCCGGGGCAATTGCGGCAATGGTGGCCGCGGGTGAGACCAAACTAGTCGAAGTCTTTGTTATTGCGGATTCACCAATGCCTGTGACGCCTTGTGGTGGCTGCCGTCAAAAGCTGTCTGAATTCGGCGCAAACAATGTGACCGTAACCATGGCCACAACGGGCGGGGCCGAAGAGGTCACCACCATAGGGAACTTGCTTCCTGGTGCCTTTGACGCCGACCATATAAAGGAAACCTGACCTTTGGACGCCCGTTCGATCATAACAAAGCTTCGCCAGCGCGAGATTCCAACCGCAAACGAGCTGCATTGGTTTGCGCAGGGCCTCGCCGACAATTCGGTCAGCGATGCACAGGCCAGTGCGTTTGCGATGGCGATCTGCATGGGGGGCCTTGGGGCGGAAGGGCGCGCTAATCTGACGCTGGCAATGCGCGATACCGGTGAGATTTTGAAATGGGACTTAGACGGCCCGGTGATCGACAAACATTCAACCGGTGGCGTTGGCGATTGCGTGTCGCTGGTGCTAGCCCCGGCGCTGGCAGAATGCGGGGCTTATGTACCGATGATTTCGGGGCGTGGTCTGGGCCACACAGGCGGGACGCTGGACAAGCTGGAAGCCATTCCCGGTGTTTTGACGAACATTGCGCAGGATCGACTAAGTGAGATCGTCGCCCAAACCGGCTGTGCCATCGTCGGAGCAACCGCTGATATTGCCCCCGCCGATCGCCGCCTTTATGCCATCCGAGACGTGACTGCGACGGTTGAAAGCCTTGACCTTATCACTGCGTCTATCCTGTCCAAAAAGCTGGCTGCCAGCCCGGATGCTTTGGTGCTTGATGTCAAAATCGGCAGTGGCGCGTTCATGAAAACCATGGACGAGGCGCGCGCGTTGGCCACGGCGCTGACCGACACGGCCAATGCCGCCGGATGCAAGACAACAGCCGTGATCAGCGATATGAACCAACCGCTGGCTCCGGCGCTTGGTAATGCGCTTGAAGTGGCCGAAGTCATGAAAGTTTTAACTGGCGAGGCCACTGGCCCACTGGTGCAATTGTCGGCGGCTTTGGGAGGAGTGTTGCTGGCAGATGCAGGGTTGGTTGCCAGCGTTCAGACGGGGGCCGATCAGATTGTAGCTGCCTTGCGCAGTGGTCGGGCTGCAGATCGTTTTGGACGGATGATCGCAGCAATGGGTGGACCTTTGGGCTTTGTCGATGATTGGGCGCGGTTCTTGCCAGAACCTGATGTGATACGTGAGGTTCAGGCGGTAACATCAGGATACATAACGGAAATAGATGGAGAGGAGCTTGGCCTGTCTGTCGTTGCTCTTGGTGGTGGCCGACAAGTTGAAAGTGATGTGATCGATCCGGCTGTTGGACTGTCAGGATTGGCGCGGCTTGGGGATAAGGTCGAAAAAGGCACGGTACTTGGAGTGATCCATGCCGGCCGAGAGGACGCCGCCCGCGCTGCTGAGATGGCGATGCGCAAGGCGATCACTATCGGGCCAGTGCCTTGCTCTGTTCCTGATCTCATTCATGAGAGAGTTGGCTGATGGCACGAGCATTTCTTGTGGTGATGGATTCGGTTGGCATCGGCGGTGCTGCTGATGCCAATGCGTTTTTTAATGGTGATCTGCCCGATACCGGGGCCAACACGCTTGCGCATATCGCGCAGGCTTGTGCATTTGGTCAGGCGGAAACCGGGCGCAGCGGCCCGCTGCATCTGCCCAATCTTGATGGGTTGGGGCTGGGTCGTTCTGTTGCGTTGGCGTCTGGTGATTCTGTGCCGGGCCTTGGGGCAGAGCCCTCCGGGCTTTGGGGGGCCGCCAGCGAGGTTTCCGCAGGTAAGGATACGCCCTCCGGGCATTGGGAGCTTGCCGGTTTGCCAGTGCCGTGGGACTGGCATTATTTCACCGAGACTGAAGGGTCTTTTCCTGCTGATCTGGTGACCGCGGTTGCCAAAGCTGCGCACAGCGACGGGATTTTAGGGAATTGCCACGCACCGGGCACAGCGATCATCGAACGGCTTGGCAAAGAACATATGCGCAGCGGTTGGCCAATTTGCTATACTTCGGCGGACAGCGTGTTCCAGATCGCAGCGCACGAGGACAGTTTTGGTCTTGATCGGCTCTACCAGCTATGCGCTGACATTGCCCCGCGTCTGCATGCAATGAAGGTTGGCCGGGTCATTGCGCGACCCTTTATTGGCGACGCAGAAACTGGGTTCGTCCGCACATTGAATCGCAAAGATTACGCGATCACCCCTCCTGCGCCAGTTCTGACCAACTGGGTTCAGGATGCGGGGCGGCACGTCTATGCGATTGGCAAGATTGGCGATATCTTTTCCATGCAAGGTATTGATGAAGTAAGTAAAGGTGCGGATGCCGATCTGATGACGGATCTTTCAAATCTTGTTGACACAGCCAGGGATGGTAGCCTGACATTTGCCAATTTCGTAGAATTTGACAGTCTGTATGGCCATCGCCGCGATATAGCTGGCTATGCAAGTGCGCTAGAATGGTTTGATGCGGCCATTGGGCCAATCCTTGCCAGATTGCGCCCGGATGACATAATGCTGTTCACCGCCGATCACGGAAATGATCCCAGTTGGCCCGGTACAGATCACACTCGCGAACAGGTGCCGGTGCTGGTTGCGGGCAAAGGCGCGGGGTCGGTTGGTCTGGTGCAGTTTTCTGACGTTGCTGCCAGCGTTGCCGATCATCTGAATGTTGCATCACAAGGACCGGGCCGCAGTTTTTTCTGACCGCTTTGGGTTGCTGTTACTACTGCCTTTGAAGGATAAGACACCGAACCGCCAAATCAGGAGATCTGCCATGTCCCAACATCTGACCGTCGTCGACCACCCTCTGGTGCAACATAAACTGACCCTGATGCGTGCCAAAGACACTTCGACTGGACATTTTCGTCAATTGCTACGCGAGATTACCCTGCTTTTGGCCTATGAAATTACCCGCGAATTGAAAATGACCACCAAAACCATCGAAACCCCAATGGGAGAGATGGATGCTCCGACGCTGTCTGGCAAAAAACTTGCTCTGGTGTCGATCCTGCGGGCTGGCAATGGCATGCTGGATGGGGTGCTTGAATTGATCCCCTCGGCGCGGGTTGGCTTTGTCGGGCTTTACCGGGACGAAAAGACGTTGCAGCCGGTTCAGTACTATTTCAAAGTTCCCGTGGGCCTGGAAGATCGTCAGGTGATTACCGTTGATCCGATGCTGGCCACCGGAAACTCATCTGTCGCCGCCATTGATCTGCTTAAAGAGGCCGGGGCAACAAACATCCGTTTTCTCTGTCTACTGGCCGCGCCCGAAGGAATCGCCCGCATGAAAGAAGCGCATCCAGACGTCCCAATTGTTACCGCATCCGTAGATCGCCAGTTGAACGACAAGGGTTATATCATGCCGGGCTTGGGCGACGCCGGTGACCGCATGTTTGGCACCAAATAGTCAAATAGCACGCTTTACTCTGGCCCCAATATGTTGCATTATTTTCTCAACATCTTGTGGGGTCAGGGATGAAAGTAACAAGGTTTATTGCGTACACCGTTATCGCCGCGTCAGTTGGTATTAGTGCTTTGCCCGCAAAATCATTGCGGGAAGGGGCCACTCCAGCCGAGTTCCCACCAGCGAGCTTCAAAGGCGGGCAATACGTCGACAGCAAGGGGTGTATCTATATCCGTGCTGGTATCGACGGCAACGTTACCTGGGTGCCCAGAGTTTCACGCAAACGCCAGCAGATTTGTGGCTATAAGCCAAGCCTGACAGCCGCTGAGATCGCCAACGCACCCATTACCAAGCCCACTGGGGCAGCGCCAATACAGATTACCGTGGCGCCCACTGCTACTGCTCCATCTAAACCAGCACAGGTTGCGGCACCCGCCAAACCCCAAACCTCAGGCTCGACTCCTGCACCTGTGGCAACCGTTGCACCAGCGGCGAAACCAGTCCCCGCTGCTGTTGCTTCGGCTCTGGCGAAACCTGAAACGAAAACCCCCAGACGAGCACCCGAGCCTTTGGTTTTTGTCAATCCGCCACCCGAGAGGGTTGCCGCGGCTACGGCTCCGGTCACGCCAACAACATCAAGCACCACAAATGGCGGCAGCGCACCAAGACCTGCACCTGAACCTCTGGTGTTTGTCAATCCGCCACCCGAGCAGGTTGCAGCGGCTACGGTTCCGGTCACGCCGACAAAAACCCGACCTACAAGACGCAGCAGCGAGCCAAGACCCGCGCCTGTACCTCTGATTTTCGTCAATCCGCCGCCCGAGCGGGTTGCGGCTGCTACGGTTCCAGTCACGCCGACAACAAACCGCACCACAAATAGCAGCGGCGCACCAAGACCTGCGCCTAAACCTCTGATTTTTGTCAATCCGCCACCCGAGCAGGTTGCCGCAGCTACGGTTCCGGTCACACCGACAAAAACCCGTCCTGCAAGACGCAGCGCACAGAGGCCAGAGCCGCAACCTTTGATCTTCGTCAACCCTCCGGCTGTGCAGGCGCCAACAACAACGGTGGCAGGTGCGACCGCCGCCCCCGCCAGGGTTGCGAGCAACCAAGCCTGCCCGGATTCGTCAACCTTTAGCCAACAGTATATCAACAGCGATGCCAGGTACCCGGTTCGCTGCGGACCGCAAACTGCTCCCCCAGTGAACGACGTGTCATCTGCTACAGGGCAGACCCGGACACCGTCGCCAGCCCCTGAGCCTAAAGCTGGTTGGGGTAACAGTTTTGGAACCTGCCCGGATTCGTCTACCTTTAGTCAGCAGTATATCAACAGCGATGCCAAATATCCTGTTCGCTGTGGTCCGCAAACCGCGCCCCCAGTCACCACCGCGTATACGCGTGCAGGGACCGAGCAGAATGTACCAATTGATTCGACAACCCGCATCGTGCCGCTTCACGTGTACGAAAAGCGTCAGAACACCACGAATGGCCGGATTGCAAAAGGCTATCAAAATGTATGGAAAGACGGTCGGCTGAACCCGCGCAGGGCCGAGCGCACAACAGCCCCGGCTGTCATCCGTCAAACAGCGCAGGCTCCGGCTGGTTATAGGTCGGCATGGGACGATGATCGCCTGAACACCAGGCGCGTCTCAGGGGCCGCAGCAGGAGATGCGCAGACCAATCTGATATGGACCCAGACAGTACCCCGGAAATTGATTGTCCAACCTGTGTCCGAGAACAAACAAATAGTGGGGTTGTCGTCGCGCAATAATGAGCAACCTGTTTCAACTACATCCTCGCGGTCGGCCCCAGAGGCAACGCCACAGGCCGGGGGCAAGCCGAAATATGTGCGGGTTGCAACCTATGAAACCGATGCAAGTGCCCGCACAACCGCGCAAGATTTGGCGCGAAGCGGGTTGCCGGTGCGGTTGGGAACTGTAAACAGAAAGGGCAAGGCTTATCGCGTAGTTCTGGCCGGTCCGTTTGCTTCAACCAATCAGGCCAAAGCAGCGTTGGCTAAAATCCGCGGAGCCGGGTTTAAAAGGGCGAAAATCAGTAAGTAAAATTTGGTCACGGCCCGCCTTATTGGTTGGCCAAACCCTTAACCCCCGCAGATATTCTGCAACAAAACCCAATCCCGATCTGCCAATACTGGTTTTGGAGACTGCCGTGCCATCGGGTCGGCCTCGATATAGGACAATACAGTTTCACCCGTTATATCCCGGGCATAGGCATAGGGCGTAGACGGAACTTCGGTTTGGGCAAACAGCGCAAGAGCCGTCTCGTCAACCAGTTCCGGGCGTTCGGCCACCAGGACATGCTCTGCATATTGGTCCAGCGTGCCTTGGGTCAGTTCTCCGGTTGTCAACAGCCGGAATGAAGCAGATGGGCCACCATTGAGCAACAATTCGGCCAGCGGGTCTTTGTCAGCAGCACGCGCACGTTCAGTCAGGATGTATCCGGCGATAATTGCGGGGTCTTCGTAATCTTCAATCAAGGCCTTGTTCAGCAAGATGATGCCGCCCGGCAAATGCCGCGTGTCTTGTACCCCAGAAGGCAATACAACCAGTTTGCGCGCACCAGTGCGTCGTGCCAGTGTTGCCAGAACTGATCTGGTATCTGGTGTCGCACAGGCGCGCCCTGATACGCGCTCAATTCGTCCCAACAAAGCAGCGCCAATTGTCTGACGCTTGATGTCGGGGACCACTGATACAGTATGGGTCATCAATGCGCCGGGCATCCAGAACATCATTAGTCCGATCAGGGCTGCAAGCGTGACCAAAACACTGTACAGCCGCAAACGACCGGGCCGGGGACGGGTGCGTTCGATGGCACTGCGAAGCCGTTCGATGGCGACAATCATTTCGTCCTCATCTGCGTCCAACTCAAGAGTTTCGCCAGGATCGCCGTCCGGACAATAGATCGCCGGATGTTGACCGGGGTTGGCACGGTTCACCGCAGCCAGCGACCAATGGGTCAGCGCTGTGCCTTGGATGGTGCTGATGGACAAGGTTGCCTCGCCAATAGACACAATCACCTCGCGGCGTTGATTTTCGGGAGTTGCGCGCCAAAGGCCGGTGGCCTCGAGCCGGATATATTCGCTTAGTGCCGTCATTTGTGTCGCGTCTGCTGCGCCTCGTCTTTTTTAGACCTTAGGACGTTTTGAACGTGAATTGAACCTTCGCGCAGAAGATTTCAAACTTTCCGGTCCGTATTCTATGTTCGCCAACGGGTTGGTATCCTAATGGCTGATTACAAATCTACCGCCACCTTTCGCAATTCGAACTTTTGGATCTTGCCAGTCGATGTCTTGGGCAATTCCTGAAATACCACCTTTTTGGGGGTTTTGAACCCGGCGAGTGTTTCGCGTGCAAAGGCGATCAGTGCCGCTTCATCCGCGTTCGCCCCGTCTTTAAGCTCAACAAAGGCGCAAGGCACTTCACCCCATTTGTCGTCCGGTTTTGCCACCACGGCCGCCAGCAGCACGTCGGGATGCCCCATCAAAACCCCCTCTACTTCGACCGAGCTGATGTTTTCGCCACCCGATAT
>PIVL01001070.1 GCA_003354145.1 Paracoccaceae bacterium | reverse complement strand
TATTACCGAAGTCATAGTCGACTTGAGCGAAGCAAATGGCAAAACCATCATGACAATGGTTCATGTTGGCGTCCCTGAAGGGTCAGCCGGTGCCGGTGGATGGAATCAGGCCTTCGACAAGCTTGGTGGCTTTGTGAGTCAGGCCGCATAACGGCGGCAAATGTTCACGCCCTAGTCACGTAATGTCGTTTCCTACACCTTGTGTTATCATCACTTTGTGAAGGTCCCAATCATCAGGCCAAAGCCCTTAAACGCGAAAACAACGTCAAATTAGTTCGCAGAACGACCGCCAAAAGGGTTCTGTCGCAAACTTTGTCACGCAACGGAATGGCTCGTATTGCCGGACACAGTTATCCAGCAAGTGCCGCGAATTGCTGGAATGCGGATTGGCCAGAGGGGCCGAATTGCCGTTTGCGGATCATGTGTGCGACTTCGATGCCATCCAGCGTTGCAGAGGCTGAGTTGAAGGATT
The DNA here is from genome assembly GCA_003354145.1 of Paracoccaceae bacterium. Taxonomy (GTDB): domain Bacteria; phylum Pseudomonadota; class Alphaproteobacteria; order Rhodobacterales; family Rhodobacteraceae; genus NORP181. Next base: position 110 of record PIVL01001070.1, on the reverse strand, counting down.
TGAACCCCTTCATCTGTTTCGTCAGTTTTTTGATGAACCTGTGATCCTGCTCAATGATGTTGTTCAGGTATTTGACCTGTAGGATTTCGAACACCCAGTACCACCCGTTC
>PIVL01001069.1 GCA_003354145.1 Paracoccaceae bacterium | reverse complement strand
ACTCACTCACTCACTCACTCACTCACTCACTCACTCACTCACTCACTCACTCACTCACTCACTCACTCACTCACTCACTCACTCACTCACTCACTCACACTCATTCACTCACTCACTCACTCACTCGCTGCATGAGTCCTCTCGTCCATGGTCCGATAAGCGCCGAGGAAAGCACACTTCGGTGCAGCACACTCCAGGAAATAAGTGTAGCAACTTATCTTACCGAAAAATAGGACTGCAGTAGTTCCTACATAGCTGCTCAGCAACAACTACAGTAGGATGCTAGAAGCTCCGCAGCTGACACACAACAGGCCTGCAGTGCCAGGAACCATGCAACCACCCTCGTACTTACTCGATCGCCTGACACCTAAGCCCCTGGCCAGCCTGAAGCATCCAGGAAATGCGGCTGCCAATGAGCAGACAGGTGTTTTTCATTAACCAAGCTTAAAATCTCAACTAGAGTTGCTTGACGAACTTTGACAGCTCTCTGCAAAAAATAGTGGTTTTGCTGAGGTAAAAATATTGGCCGAAACAAGCAAACTACTACTTCTACTACTACTACTTCTACTACTACTACTAACT
>PIVL01001068.1 GCA_003354145.1 Paracoccaceae bacterium | reverse complement strand
ATGTCCTGACTTGTACCGATCCGATTAAAACGGAGAATTGAAAAATGGCATATCCTGATCATGAACCAGACTGGGAAGTCTGTGATCCTAATTGCGACATTGAGTTGAGCGATAATAAATACCACATCAACTACAATGATGGCACCTATGAATATGGTGACAGCAACGGAGACGTAATCGACCTGAATGCGCCAGCCTCGGCGATGAACGCCGAAGGTGGTGCTGGCAACGATGCGATTTACGGTGATGAGCATTACAACATCCTGGACGGTGAACAAGGCCAGGACTACATCGAAGGCGGTGGCGGTCGCGACCAGATCGAAGGTGGTACCGGTAATGACTGGCTGTTGGGTGGCGACGGCGACGACGGTACCACTGAATATTTCGACGGTGACTGCATCGACGGCCAAGCCGGCTGTGACTTCATCGACGGCGAGCTGGGCGATGACCTGCTGCTGGGTGGTGCGGATGCCGACGTAATGTTCGGTGGCCAAGGTGCCGACACCATGTTTGGTGACGATGGCGACGGCGACGACTCCAACGACATCAGTGAAGAAAACGGCTCTATCGATATAGGGTCTGGC
>PIVL01000168.1 GCA_003354145.1 Paracoccaceae bacterium | reverse complement strand
GATGTGGCGTGAAGACACATCTGCGGTCAGGCCAAGGTCAAGCTGGCTCATCCGGCGTTGATTTCGCCAGGTTTTCAGGGCGGTTCCGAATTCAACACTCATTTACTGACTCCTTATCCCTACCATAACAAAGAATTTAAGCCTGGCACTTACCTATGAGGTAATTGTTTTGCCTCATGCACAGGGCCTAATACTTTAAACAGTTCACAAAAGGAAAAAAACCAATGACCCGTACTACCTTGCTGAAATATGCCAGCGCCATGATTTTTGGCTTTGGACTGTTGTTCTTTCTAAGCCTGATCTCACCCATTGCCGCATTGATGGATTTATTCGTCGATCTGGCATTCTTGCCCTATGACGGCATCCAATCTGCCACCTCTGAATCCGCGCAATTGTTGACCGCCATCGCAGGAGGAATGTTGACCGGCTGGGGGCTGATGTTCTGGCTGGTGACGACGCGGATCTATGCCAAAGACCCCGAATTGGGAAAATCAATCATGCTACCATCAATTGTTGTTTGGTTCCTGCTCGACAGCATCGGCAGCGTCATCGTCGGTGCCTGGTTTAATGTGGTCATGAACGCCGGTTTCCTGCTGAGCATTGCCGGCCCGCTTATGTGGCCGACTCCGGCACCGCGCGACTACTCAGCGGCAACACGCTTTGGATCAAGCATGGATTTGAGATAGTGCCCGGTATATGACGCCGCGACCGCCGCCACCTCTTCTGGCGTGCCGGTCGCGACGATCTCTCCTCCGCCATCGCCGCCCTCTGGGCCTATGTCGATGATATGATCTGCGGTCTTCACCACGTCCAGATTGTGTTCGATCACAATCACCGAATTACCCTGATCGACCAGTTCATGCAGCACTTCCAACAACTTACGCACATCTTCGAAATGCAGACCTGTCGTGGGCTCATCCAGAATATAGAGAGTGCGACCAGTGGATCGTTTGGCCAGTTCTTTTGAGAGCTTAACGCGCTGCGCCTCACCACCGGACAAAGTTGTCGCCTGCTGGCCAACCTTGATATAGCCCAGACCAACCCGCACCAGCGCATCCATCTTTTCACGGATTGATGGCACTGCTTTGAAAAACACTTGCGCGTCTTCAACTGTCATATCAAGAATATCTGCTATGCTTTTGCCTTTAAAGCGAATTTCCAGGGTTTCGCGATTGTATCGATCGCCACCACAAGTCTCGCAAGTGACATAAACATCCGGCAAAAAGTGCATTTCAATCTTAATGACGCCATCGCCTTTGCAGGCTTCGCAACGCCCACCTTTGACATTGAACGAGAACCGCCCCGGCGCATAACCGCGCGCTTTGGATTCAGGCAGCCCGGCGAACCAGTCACGGATCGGGGTAAACGCGCCGGTATAGGTCGCGGGGTTCGACCTTGGCGTGCGTCCGATGGCGCGTTGGTTAATGTCGATGACCTTGTCCAGATATTCCAGCCCTTTGATGGTTTCACAAGGCGCCGGTGTCTGACGCGCCCCGTTAAGTCGCATCGACGCCGTTTTGAACAGCGTTTCAATGGTAAGTGTCGATTTTCCGCCCCCGGATACACCCGTCACGCAGACAAATTTACCCAATGGAAACTTGGCAGTCATGTTTTTCAGGTTGTTGCCAGTCGCCCCGACAACAGACAGTGTTTTTCCCTTACCTTTGCGCCGCTTACCCGGAACCGCGATTTCGCGCGCGCCAGACAGGTATTGACCGGTCAATGATGCCGGATCAGCCGCAATTTCCGATGGCGTCCCTTGGGACACAACACGCCCGCCATGCAAGCCGGCACCGGGGCCGATATCGAACACATAATCAGCCGCGCGCACGGCCTCTTCGTCATGCTCCACCACGATCACTGTATTGCCCTGATCGCGCAGGTTTTTCAGCGTCTCCAGCAGCCGGTCATTGTCGCGCTGATGCAACCCGATCGAAGGCTCGTCCAGCACATACAATACACCGGTCAGACCACTGCCGATCTGGCTGGCCAATCGAATCCGCTGGCTTTCACCGCCAGACAACGTGCCGCTGCCACGCGACAACGTAAGATACTCTAACCCCACATTGTTAAGAAAGCCCAAACGCTCGCGGACCTCTTTCAGGATGGCCTTGGCGATCTCATTTTTCTGAACGCTTAGCTTGTTTGGCACATCCTCGCACCAGGCGAACGCCTCGCGGATCGACATTTGCACAACTTGCCCTACATGCAAATCACCAATTCGCACCGCAAGCGCCTCTTCGCGCAGGCGGAACCCGTTGCAGGTGCCACAAGGACGGTTGTTCTGATAGCGCTCAAATTCTTCGCGAATCCAGTTGGAATCGGTCTCGCGATAGCGCCGCTCCATATTTGGAATAACCCCCTCAAACACCCGCGTGACCTGATAAACCCGCCCACCTTCGTCATAGCGGAACATGATTTCCTCGTCGCCCGAGCCATACAAAAACACCTGCTGCACATTCTCGGGCAAGTCTTTCCATTTGGTATTTTGTTTGAATTTGTAATGCTTTGCGATCGATTCAATTGTCTGCAAAAAATACGGCGATTTGCCTTTGCGCCAAGGTGCCAGGGCACCGTCGCTGATTTTCAGCGCAGCATCAGGCACCACCAGTCTTTCGTCAAAAAACAGCTCTTTACCCAGCCCGTCACATTCCGGGCAGGCACCAAATGGTGCATTGAATGAAAATAGCCGTGGCTCGATTTCCGGGATGGTAAAGCCGCTGACCGGGCAGGCGAATTTCTCGGAAAATGTTATGCGTTCGGGTTCGTCTGCCGCAGTTTCCAGCACAACAATGCCGTCCGCCAAATCCAAAGCGGTGCGCAGGCTGTCTGCAAGCCGTGTTTCCAGCCCTTCTCGTACCACGATCCGGTCGACAACCACGTCAATGTTATGGCGAAATTTCTTGTCCAGGGTCGGAGCGTCATCCAGTTCATAAAACGCGCCATTTATTTTGACCCGCTGAAAGCCTTGTTTGCGTAACTCCTGGAATTCCTTGCGATATTCGCCTTTTCGGTCGCGAACGATTGGGGCTAGCAAATAGGCGCGCGTGCCCTCCTCCATGGTCATGATCCGATCAACCATGTCCTGTACCTGCTGTGCCTCGATAGGCAGGCCGGTGGCGGGGCTATAGGGCGTTCCGGCGCGCGCATAAAGCAGGCGCATATAGTCGTAAATCTCGGTCACGGTGCCCACGGTCGAGCGTGGGTTTTTCGACGTGGTTTTCTGTTCAATCGAAATTGCCGGCGACAAACCACTGATGTGATCCACATCCGGCTTTTCCATCATGTTCAGGAATTGCCGCGCATAGGCCGACAGCGATTCCACATACCTGCGCTGCCCCTCGGCATAAATCGTATCAAACGCGAGCGAGGATTTGCCCGATCCGGACAGCCCGGTAATCACCACCAACTGGTCGCGCGGAATATCTACATCGATATTCTTAAGATTGTGTTCGCGCGCGCCGCGCACCTCAATATATTTCAATTCAGCCATGACACCCTCGATTAACCATCTATTCATAGAGGGGCTGTACTGAGTCTCCAACCCCAAAACGTGAACATAAAGAGAACAAAATTTATATAGCGCGACGTCGCAGACCTGCAAGCATCCCGTGGACACCTATCCCGGCCAGAAACAACACAGTGGTGAAAATCAGAAATCCGTTGATTCCGGCAAACCCTACCAACGCCGCCAGCAATGGCGTGCCTGCGGTCGTACCAATATTGCCCATCTGCGCAATCGCCCCATTGGCCTGTACCTGCGCCTGTGGATCAGTGTTTAGTTGCGGCACCGCGGCAAAACTTGCGCCCTGAATCAGCCCCATTGACAGGGCAAGTCCGAAATACGCCCATGTCTGGTTTGCTGCTGTCCAAATCGCCAAACTGAATCCAAGACTCAACATGAATCCGATTTGGATGATCCGATAGGCTTTGATCCGACGCAGCAACCAAACCCCCAGCGTCATCGAACTGGCGATTCCGGCAAGTGGCATCCCGGCGATGATCATGGCGCGTGATGAAGGCTCCATAAACGTCGGCATAATCGTCAGAATGGCCACAAACGCCCCCGCATAACAGACCCAACCCAGCCCCGGTGCACTAAGATTTGGAGATCGATATATACGCAGATGAGTTTGGGCGATATCATTTAATTTCAATAACTTGTGCCCCGGCCTTACGACATCCTGCGGAAGCAAAGCCAACACGGCCATGGCCATCACGGCCATATAAAGACCATGTGCTGCAAACAGCGCTGATACCCCATAGACCCGTGCCAGTGGCAGGCCAAACCACACCAAAATTGCAAAGGCGACGCCGAAAAACGTACTCCACAGCGACAATGTCAGACCACGTTGGCGCGGCGCGCTAAGTTGCGCAATCAATGTCGGTACGGCCACAACGATGGCCAGATGCGATGCCCCTTCGACTGCGCGACTGGCCAAAAACAACGCCAGCGGCGGCAAGGTCGCCTGATAGGCGGACGCCAATGCACCCAACACCAGCGCTGAGATCAGCGACCGCCGATAACCAACTTGCGCCACGATCAGACCAGCGGTGACACCAAAAATAATGCCGACCAGACCAACAAGCGATACAACAAATCCAAGAGCCGCGCCTGTCGTTCCATAAACATCTGCCAACATCGAGAACGACACAGCTATTTTGCCAAACTGCGCCGCAGCCCCCAACCCGGCAGCCCAAAGCCCCAATATCACGCCAAAGCGCGTCTTTTGTTCCATGTGCATGAGCCTAACGCGGGTCTGAATTGACCCTGACACCTAAAAAATGTGTTCTTCTGAATCTGTGTCGCGTGTTTCAATTGTCTCGTCAACACATGTACCTGCTGCAATTGCCAATCTGCCGTCTGAACCGTCAGGTTCGACGCGCAATTGCCCAGGCGCAGATCGGCATTTCGGGATCATTTTCAAGACTGTCGCTGTCTTCAGCAAACGCTGGTGGCCATTTTTCCTCCATGTTGCGCAGCGCAGCATTGCGGTTGCCCCATTGTTTTGCGCGAATTTCGCCTTCTTCAAAACCACATTCAATCAGCAAGTTTTTCAACCCCCGCGCTGACCAGCGTGAATTGTCCATTGGGGCTGCGTGAAATGGAATGTAAAACGGCACAGCCAACCAGAAATGTCCGCCTTTGCGCAGCATTCGCCGCACGTTCCTGGTTGCCGCGTATGGACGGTCCAAATGCTCCCATACCTGATTCGCCAAAATCAGATCGAACTTCATCACCTTATCGGTGTCATCCCGATATGGCCCCGCGCAGACATCCCATTTGGGATAGCGAAACGACTGATAGCTACGGAAATCAAACATCCGGCCCCATTTGCCGGACACTTCGGCAACATCAAGGCTTTCTGTCCCCAGCGACCGGATCATCCGGCGGCTGGATTTCTGCATTTCTACGCGATTAAGACTGACCACATTTGACCTCTGACTGAATGTCAGCACAGATAATCATGCACTGCCGCCTTAGGTCCAGTGCGCAATTGGCTTTATCTCTGGGCCACGAGCGTCGCAAACGGCAGATGCCCATAAAGCGACCCGTTCTCTTTGCGTCGATGGTATTCTTCCACCATAGCTTCGGCAAGCTGCGGCCCAATCTGTCCGGCATTAACCATGTTTTGCCCTCCCATTCCGACCCAGACCATACCGCCATCGCCGTGCGTAATCAGCCGACTGGTCATGTCAAAACTTGTCAGATAGAATCCAGCATTGGCCACCAAGCCTCGCAATTTGGAAACCAAATATTTATCAGTCACGAAGTTCTCGGCAAAATACTTGGCACACATATCCAACGGATCACCTTGGAAATTTGACAGGCTTGTCTTTTCAAAGTCGGCGTCACAAACGACGAGCATCCCACCCGGACGTAACACTCGCGCAGCCTCGGCCAGCAAGATGGATGGATCCGGCACATGCGACAGAACAGTGTGAAACAACACTGTGTCGATGCTGCCGTCGTCAAACCGCAATGAGCCGCCATCGGCGACCTCAAAACTAAGGTTGGAAATGTCTGCGCCAAGCTCTTGCCCCGCAGCCACCAGACCTAGTGATGGGTCGGTTGAAATCACCTGGCCATTGGTCGCCCGCGCAGCCAGCCTGCGGGCAATCACCCCAGTGCCTGCACCAACCTCGATGTGAGTTCCACCTGGCGGGTAGGGAATCAGGTCTAGATAATCATCGACGATTTTCACCATCACCGGTTCTTGCGCTCGGGCTTCAAGCGCATTGGCAACGGCGACGACAAAATCAGTGCCACCTGCGTCTACATTTTGAAAGGGATCAGTCACAGAAGACTCTCCTCAACGAATTGAAGAGAGCATATCATATTTGGCCGTATAATTCGCTATTTACATGTGAATGACGCGGTCATACGCGTCCAAAACGCTTTCATGCATCATTTCGGACAAAGTCGGATGCGGGAAGACCGTGTTCATCAGGTCCTCTTCGGTGGTCTCTAGCTGGCGGCCCACGACATAGCCTTGAATAAGTTCAGTTACCTCGGCCCCAACCATATGCGCGCCCAAAAGTTCGCCAGTTTTGGCGTCAAACACGGTTTTAACCATGCCTTCAGCCTCGCCTAATGCGATTGCCTTGCCATTTCCGAGAAACGGAAAGCGACCAACCCGGATGTCATAGCCCAGCTCTTTAGCTTTGGCTTCGGTATAGCCAACTGACGCCACTTGCGGTTGGCAATACGTACAGCCGGCAATGGACCCAGGTTTGACAGCATGCGGATGACCACCCGCAATCAGTTCTGCCACCATTACACCTTCGTGGCTGGCTTTGTGGGCAAGCCATGGCGCCCCGGCGATGTCGCCAATGGCGTAAATCCCACCTACACCAGTACGGCAGTATTCATCGGTAATGACATGGGTGCGGTCGATTTTGACACCCAATGCCTCAAGCCCCAGGTTTTCAACGTTGCCAACGATCCCTACAGCACTGATCACGGTGTCAAACTCAAGCTTTTCAACTTTACCGCCCGCCTCGATATGGGCCGTGACCTTACCTTTGCCGCGATCAAGCTGCTTGACCATGGCCTTTTCCTTGATGGTCATGCCCTGCTTTACAAACTGCTTTTTCGCGAATGCACTGATCTCGGCATCCTCGACAGGCAGAACCCGGTCCATGACTTCGACCACAGTCGTGTCGGCCCCTAGCGTGTTGTAGAAACTGGCAAATTCAATGCCAATGGCACCCGACCCGATTACCAGCAGCTTTTTGGGCATATGCGGCGGGTTCAGCGCGTGTTTGTAAGTCCAGACCAGATCGCCATCCGCTTCAAGTCCCGGCAATTCACGCGCGCGCGCACCTGTAGCGACGATGATGTTTTTGGCGGTCAGATCTTCGCTGCCCTTATCGGTTTTAACCGAGACCTTGTCCTTACCGGTCAATGTCGCGGTTCCCATCACCGTGGTAACTTTGTTCTTTTTCATCAGATGCGCCACACCACCAGCCAATTGCTTGGCCACATCGCGCGAGCGTTTGATGACAGCGTCCAGATCATAATCGATGTTTTCAGCCTTCAGGCCAAATTCCTTGGCCCGATGCATCAGATGGAACACTTCGGAACTGCGCAACAATGCCTTGGTCGGGATACAGCCCCAGTTCAGGCAAATTCCACCCATATGCTCGCGTTCGACAATCACCACTTTCAGGCCAAGTTGTGCCGCCCGAATGGCTGCGACATAGCCCCCGGGGCCTGCGCCAATAACGATCAGATCAAAGGATTTAGCAGCCATGATTTTCCCTCGGGTAAGTGCCATCAAAAAACTAGTTTAGCATTAAACTATACTTACTGACACATCAACACACTTGTCCCGCGACATATCGGACGCGGGTCATACAGAGGGGTTAGAATGGAATCAGCAACGGCTCTGGTCAAGTCACAGAGCCGTTTTCATGAGTTTTAATGGGGAACAAGTGGTTCAGGCCGTGGTAGTTTCAAACTCGCGGAAGGTCTGACCATAGCCGCCCGAAGTCACATAGTCGGTCTCGGGTGTTGTCGAGGCCCGCTCTAGCGCGTCGTTGCGATAGGGGAAGCGGCCAAACTGGCGAATGACTTCGCGGTGCGCGCGGGCGTGCAACAGATTGCTGGCACCGGTTTCCGGCATACGCTGGCACATCAGGCGCACACAACGTTCCTGATCACAGAGGTTTTCGGAATGCATCAGCGGCAAATAAAAGAACTGTCGCGCCGGTTCGTCGATGCGCATGTCCCAGCCCTTGTCGATGGCGGACTTCGCAGCGGCCAGCGCAGCACGGTCAGTAGCGAATGCCTGCCCATCGCCTCGAAACATATTGCGCGACAATTGATCGGTCAGGATGATATAGGCAAGAGCACCGCTGGGATAGGTCAGCCAAAGCCCAAATTTGCCTTCTCTTGCGTCTTTCCAGGCGGCAAGAAAACGCTCTCTGATCTCGGCGTCAAATGCCGGATCCTGCTTGTACCAACCGGATGGACCCACTTCGTCCAACCAAAAACTCAACACATCTTCTGGACCAACCATTGGCTGTACTCCGTTACCAACAAGCCCCCGGGCATATGTCATCATAAAGACCCTTTTCTTGTTGATTAACAGTAACAAATTACAACATTTGCAACATTTTCGGCATCAGGCAGGGCTATTCTCATTTTCTTGCTCCTCCAAACCGGCCTCAATGGCGATTTCTTGCGCAAATTCAACTGCGACCGGGGTTGCCGAAGGATACATTGGCGCCATTGGTCCGGTGTCCTCGATCGGCACGGTGGCCCGCTGAGTCGCGCGATAGGCGGCATAAGCTGCCAATGAAAACAACAGCATAGCCATGAACAGGAACAATCCTGATGGGCCAAACGTCTCGGTCCCCATCAACCAGCCCGTGATCAGCGGTCCGGCAATCGCCCCCAGACCAGAGATAAACACCAATCGCCCCGAAGCGGCTGCCATATCGTCGTATTCGAGAAAGTCGTTAGTGTGTGCAATAAGCAACGAATATAGCGGATTTGACAAACCACCGATCACAAACGCTGAAACCAGCAGAACGTAATACTCATCGCCAAACAACATTCCGAACATCGATCCAGTCCCGCCGCCCAGCGCCACCAAAAAGATCAGGCGACGTCGGTCCATCCGATCAGACAGCCAGCCAAGCGGATATTGAAACAGCAAGGCCCCCATGTAGAACAACGCAACAAAGCCCGAAATCTGCGGCAGGCTTAGCCCCACCTCAGCCCCATAAACCGCCGTCATGCCGAATTGGGACGAAAACACCCCGCCCAATAGAAACATGCCAACACAGCCCAAAGGCGAGATCATGAATATCTGGCGCAGGCTCATGGGCTTGGCAGTTTCAAAAGCAGGGGTCGGGCTGATCGACAGCAGAATTGGCGCGAATGAGATCGAGATCAGAACCGAGGCGATAACAAAGGTTTCGTACCCCGAAGGATCGCCGATCAGCAATACCGCCTGGGCACTTACGATGCCAACCATCTGCACAATCATATACAATGACAGCGCCTTGCCACGGTTATCGTTATCCGCCGCGTTGTTCAGCCAGCTTTCAGCGGTGACATACACGCCCGAAAAACAGAACCCGATGATAACACGGCCAAGCCACCAGGCTTCGGGATAGGTAAAGACCGGATAAAGGATCATTACCGCCGAAATGAACGACGCAAGGGCGGCAAACACGCGCACATGGCCGACACGACGGATCAGATCAGGTGTCAGACGTGATCCACCAAGAAAGCCGATGAAATAGGCAGACATGACATATGACATCTGGAAGGTGGAAAACCCTTCAATCTGGCCGCGCACACCCAACAAAGTGCCTTGCAGCCCGTTGCCGACCATCAGCAACCCCATTCCCAAAAGCAGCGCCCAAGCGCTGGACAAGACCTGTAGCATCACGAGACTCCAT
>PIVL01001067.1 GCA_003354145.1 Paracoccaceae bacterium | reverse complement strand
TACCGAAACACCAACGTGCCATCACCCAGGTCCGCGTTGGGCAGCGTTTCACGATCAGAATAATAGTCCTGTGTCATCACCCAGGGCTGCCGGTCTCCCTGTCGCGGCAGAATATCCAGGCTGCGCATGACATAACCAGAGTTAAAATTATCCGGGTCAATCCAAGGCCTTATTGCCATATCCTGATCTTGTTCCGGCACCATGGGGACAACAGAACCGACAGCATTTTCATCCATATACGCCAACATTCGGCACACATAATCCGAAACCAGATCGGCTCGTAACGTCCAGCTTGAACGCAAATAACCAAATACGTAAACCAGATTTGGCAGACCTGTGAACATCACCCCTCGATGGGTCACGCTTTGAGACAAATCAAGCGGTACGCCATCAACTTCAATGGCGATATCGCCCAATACATTCAGATTGAATCCGGTGGCGGTGACGATGATTTCCGCCTCAATCTCTTTACCGGATTCAAGCAATAGTCCGGTTTCGGTGAAACTCTTGATCTTGTCGGTCACAACCGACGCTTTTCCCTCTCGAATGGCGACGAACAGATCACCGTCGGGGATCATGGCAAT
>PIVL01000167.1 GCA_003354145.1 Paracoccaceae bacterium | reverse complement strand
CCCAGCATCAATTGCGCGCTGCCGTTCCGGTCCAGTCAGACTGTAGTCGCGTTTAGTCATTGTTGTGTCCAACACTGTCATCTGTCGCGATCTCCTGCGCCATAAAGCGAGGCGAATTTCCCGGTGGGCGGCGGATAGTCCGAATCCGGTTGGATTGCGATCGCAGCGATCCGGTCCTGAGCCGCTGCAATATCCGCGGCACCGTCCAAAACTCGAACACGGGTGTCATAGCAACGCTCTTCTCCAGCATCCAACCAGATCATCTCGTCCCGATCACGGGCAAAAAGATTGCCTTTGACGTGATGCGTCGCAGGTTCCACAGCCATCACATAATGCCCCGCTTGAAAATTCTGCCACTGAAACGAACATGGGCACTGGCGCGTCTCGATCTCGACACCCAATCCGATCCGCTCATTGATCACCGCGACAGGCACCCGGCCATCGGCGTCCCCCGCCATCTCATGCTCCCAAACCTGCTCGGTAAACCCGTAGCGAGGCGGCGGGCATGCGCGATATCCTACCCTTTGCGCCTCCAGCCCCGGCCTCTTCGTGCGAAGCCCAGATCACACTGCGGACGGGCGCAACATACCGTGCGCCGTTGTCGATCAGCGGGTATCCCAGATTAATGTGATACATCATCATATGCGGGGTTCTGGTAAAGCCCGCATTGATCACCCTGTCCGTCAGGCGAATGTCATCGCCACCCAGATCAGCCTCGATCCGGCGATGCAAATGCATAACCTCTCCAAAAACCGTCGCCTGCAAAACCACGCCCTCGGCCCAAAGCACACACCTATCGTCTTGCCATTCTTCGCCATACCCCGTCAATTTGGTCGGCGTGGCACCGATCCGCCCGTGCAGGCCATGGCGCACCTTGGATTTGCGTGGATAGTTGTAAGTTTCAGCAGGCACCTCTTCGGGGCCCAAAATGTGGTCCAACCCGCAAGTGCACAAAAATCCCGAAAACGACCGAGTCCACCCTAACCCATCTTCGCCTTCGTGATCGTCCAGCGTCGGATTGCGAACGCCGGTTGGCGACTGCCAGCCAATTGCACGACCCTTGTGCGACAGCACCGAAATATCCATTGCGCGATCAACAAGCACCGAAAACCGCAGCCCACTGCCGGTTTTAAAGTCAAGCACCCGCACGCCGCGTGCCGCACCGTCTTCAAGCGCGGCAAGGCGCACACCACCGAACTGAGAAAGACTGCCAGCCCGCTCGGCCAACGCGGCAGCCTCAATTTTTTGGCCATAAAGCATAGTCACCGGTTCAATGTTATCCTCTACGTACAGCGGAATCGCGGCGCGTGGGGATCAAGTGCACAAATCCAGGTTTACGAGTCAATCAAAATATGAGTATTTTTGACGTATTTTGCGGTATATCGATGGCAAATGCCTTCAAATATCTGCTTATATCACAAAAGCTGGGCACATTGACGCCAATCCACACATTGACTATACGTCAAAACACCTCAAATCGGTGACATGATGCAACGACCCACACTTTCCGATATTGCCCGCATTTCAGGCGTCTCGTTGGCGACGGTCGACAGGGTGATGAACCATCGTTCAGGGGTCAGCGACCGAACGCGCAGCCAGGTGAACGCAACGGCCCGCCAACTGGGCTATATCGAGGGCGACGATACTGCGCCAGATAGCAACTACCCGCCGTTGCGCCTTGTATTTGTATTGCCCCACGGCACCAATGCCTTCATTCACGAGTTGGAACGCCAGGTACGCCAGCAAATTCAACATTGCGAGGGCGTCACAGCGGTCATTGAACCAATCATCGGCTTTGATCCATTATCCCTGGCTGCCAAGCTGCGCGATTTGCGCGGCAAGACTGACGGCATCGCCTTACTTGCCGTTGATCACCCCGCCGTCCGCGAGGCAGTCCGCAGCCTGATTCATTCGGGGACGTTCGTTGTGACACTCGCCAACGACATTCAGGCGGTGCCGCATCTGGGCCATATTGGCATCGACAACGGGCAAGCGGGACGTCTTGCCGGTTACATGATGGGACGGCTGCTAAGGACAGATCGTTCGGCCAAAGTCGCCTTTTTCGCAGGCTCGCTCGCCTTTCGAGGTCACCAGGAGCGCGACATGGGGTTTCGTCAAATTCTGAGCGAAGAATTTCAGCATCTCAATTTGGTGGCGCAATGCGAGTTGCACGAAGATCGCGAATTGGCCCATGCCGAAATGACGGCTCTTCTGGCCCAACACCCCGACCTTGCAGGTATCTATAACGCCGGTGGTGCCACAGGCGGCATTGCCCGCGCCTTGTCTGATCACAAAATTGGCCGTAAGATTATTTTTGTGGCCCACGACCTCACAGATCGGAACAAAGCACTGCTGCTGGACGGCACATTGGATGCCGTGATCGACCAGAACGCCCGGGTTGAAATCCGTGAAGCGATCAATACTCTGGTCCATGCCGCGCGTGGACAAGATTACCGAATGGTACCACCAAGACTGCAAATCATTTTCCGCGAGAACCTGCCATCTGAGTAATCGCAACTGGCTGCTCTCCAAGTAGGCATTGTCAGATTGAATCCGGTTGGGGCGGATAGGAAGGTTTCGTGAAGATCAACGGCGAGATTCACTATCTTTGGCGTGCCGTGGATCACTAAGGTGAGGTTCTGGAAACCTTTGTAACAAAGCGCCGCGATCGAAGGGCGGCATTGAAATTCTTTAGGCAATGCGCAAAGGCAGGAAACCGACAGTTGGACGAACAACCAAGGCGAGAATTCACACCGCCGTTTCGACGACCAGAACGGGCGATGCTCCTGTTTCGACAGACAAAAAGTTTACAGAAATTCTCCGCCGTTCATTCTTCCTAATGCAACCATTTCAATCTGGAGCGCCATCTCTACTCCCGCACCAATTTCAAGCTCAACCGTGCCGCCGCTCTCGCCGAGTGGCATCAACTTTGTGCGTCATAAGGGACAGCGTTCCTGCCCTTGCGGAGACTGGTTCGCATCCGTCTGACAGCACCGGGTGGCCACTTCAAAGGGGAAGCTCAGAAGCGAAAAGTTGCCGGTGCAAAGAAGTGATATTGCGCAAGCAATGCGGTTTTGCGATGTCTTCGTTCAAGCAAGAATCGTCAGATCGAGGGGAAAAGTGTCAGACAGAATGATTTCACGCTTAGTTGCAGGCGTGTTGATGAGCGCCGTGATTGCAATGATTGCTCCGGTGGCGGCCAATGCAGCTGCGGGTTCCTGCAGCAAACCGCTTGTTCGTGGCATCCCTAAGCGCGCAATTGCTGCACCTTCAGGAAGCGAAGTCATGGCGCGGCTTGTGAACACCAGAGGAAGCGAGCGGGATGCGGCAGTGACTGAGCAAGTCCTGTCAGGCAACGTTCCTTCATTCTTACGCATTCTGACACCAGTGACGCTCCCCGGCATATTGGCGGATGGAAAGAAGATTGACGTGACTATCTGCGTCACGCCAGAATATTTGGCTGTTGGTAACGACCGCGATTTCGTGCGGGTTCCTATGGGCCTGCCTGCTGCGGTGCGCATCGCAGACGAGATGGGTTTTTTGCTCCCAACCACCAAAATGGTCGACGCTATCTATAGTCAGGCAAATGTTCATCTGAAGCCAAGCCCGATGAAGCCGACCTCTCAAATGGAATCAACGACCTATCTGTTGCAGCATGATGAAACTATAGACGGCCAGCGGGCACAGCAGGGTCAGTCTCTGAAGTTCCTGACCGCGGGTCAGAAAAAAGATCTCGTTTTGTCGAACCGCCTTCGGTCCAAACCTGGCCGTGTGGCGATCTATGGCTGGCACCGCATCAATGGAAAACCGATCCAGCCGCTGAGCACGGTGCATGGCGAACGGTATGCCGATTACAGCCATGGCGTACGCCTGGTCAGTCAGACAGCGTTCATCGACGGTAAGCCGACTAAACTGAAAGATATTCTGCAAGACCGGCAACTTGCGGCAATCGTCAACAGTGAAGGACCAATCCAGGATATAGATGGGCTGGTGCGTGCGCTACACTAAGGGGCTATCGCACTAAATTACTTGATAGTTTTACAGCAGCGAAATCCGAGATGATAATTCTCGTGACTGCCTTTGCTCATGACTTTGCTTCCATGCCAATACGGAGCTCTCCACCGGCACCAGTCGGGATGCGCCTGATATTTGTCCCAGATGAACCAACTGCCTTTCATCTCGGTGACCCCCAGCTTCTTGCTGCCGCGACTGGCCATTTGATCAGGTGCCATGGGCAAGTTCATGTGCTCTGCGGCATTCCCATGCTGATCGTACACTCCAAGTTTGCTCTTGCAGTTCGGAAAGGCTCCTGTGGGATAGGTGTTTGATCCGCAACGGTTATATCCACCACCTCCGCACGAGGCGCTTTTTGTGCTGTTCTGGGCGCAGACGCCCCTTTGAAAACCGGGTCCATAGGCCCAGTTCTTTGTGCCTGCATATTTGGAGTTGTGGGCATTGCGCATGGTCGCGACGGATCCGAGACCAAAAAAATAGTCCGGCTCTTGCAGGGCGCCAGCGCAGGCACCTTCCCATTCATGGGCATCACACAGACGTTTACCAATCGCCGCGCAGATCGTGGCGGCTTCGCTGGCCTTGGTCCAGACCACCGGGTAAGTGCATGGGATGTTCGGAAATTCAAACATGTCGATACAGGCTTGGGCGTCCGAAGGCTTTTGGGTGCTTGGGTCATAAAGCGGAGCCATGTATTTATCGCCACAAATACGAGCGTTGCGGGTATTATTGTAAGAGTTCGGGCCACCGGGAACACGTGCAGCGCATTGTTCCGTGCTCATGGGATGCCGCGTGATCGCTGGATTGCCCTGACCGATTACTCCCGAACGGGAAAATATCTGATTTAGGCGGGTGATCTCACTTGAGGAAAGGCGATGAACCAGCTTCAGTTGCTCCATCAGAACTTTGTTTGCCTGTTGCAGCGAAGTTTGCGCAGAAACCGACGTTGCCAAAACGCTGGCCAATACGACGGTTATTACCTTGATTTTGGACTTCATCGTTACTGCTCCTTTCTGGTCACGTAGAATAGGTCGCGGTTGTCTGCAAAACCAATAAAGCGCGGAATGATCGTTCCGCCGCTTGCCTTTTTTTCGATCAGGGCCATGCCGGGAACCATGTGTTCTACGTGTAATTTATTGTCTCGCTGCGCGTAGAGCGCCAGGTAAGTGTGCTCGAGCGCATTCATATCTAGCAACATGGCGTAATTGCACCCATACGCCTGAAATGTACGCGCCATAGCCGAAGGTGTGGCTGTCGAAAAATAGCCGTAAAGCAGAAAGCGCTTTTCGCTGCTGTCCGCGATACATGCGCCTGCGCGCAAGGTCCGTAACTCTGCCTTGGCAGACCCCGACCAGTTTCCTGGGCCCCATTTGGTAACCCGGTCGCCCGGAATGCCCAACCCGGTTTCGGGATCGGTCTCTAAAAGTGGTACGCCATTCTGGCGGGCAAAAGCGATTTCCGGCAAAAGTGCATCATCCTCTGCTGTCCAGGTCCTCATATGGATCGAGCCATCCGTAAGGCCGAAAAGAGTCGACAGGTTCGGCTGCAGTTTGCTGAGAATAACTCCCTTTTCGATGAACCCGTAATGGTGGCCATAGTTGTAAGTAGCCATGTCGCCGAACTTGAATGCACCATGCCTGCGCTTGAAACCGGCAGTGAACGTGGCCACAGATTTGTTTGCGATCACCGGGTTGATCATGCCCAGCAAAACCAGCGGAGAGGCAGATTTTATTCCGTCCGGTCCGGGCAGCCCCCTGGGGCGTGCCGAGGCCGCGGGACGTGGCGACCAGCCCAAAGCCGGATGGTCGGTACCGACGGCATAACCGATCGTGAATTGATCGAGATCGAACGCAACCATGTAGCCGGTAGCTTTGGCTTCTACGCTATCCAGCCGGTTTGTCTTGCCCGGTCCTTCCAAAACTTCCTCGGCGATCTTGCCTGGCTGGAAAGCGCTGGCAAATATCCCTGGCAGGCTTGCAACCTGATACCAACGACCCACCGTCATTCGACCGTGTTCAGTACCTTCCAGCCCAATATCCAGAAGAGTGGAAATGGTCGGCATGTCTTCGGGTGGCTTGTTCCCCAACATCGGCCGCGGACCGGTCAGGCTTGCCCCGCCAACACCATCCCCAAGTATTTCGCTGTTTTCAATCTGTGAGTCTTTAAAAAAACTATCACGCACAAACCGAACGATGCTTTCTCCACCCCAGACATTTTCCCGAAGAAATTCAGCTGCTGCTTCGATATTGGTTCGTGCACCGCTGACTTTGTTGCGCAAAAATACGGTGCCTCCGCAAAGCTTTGCGTAGGCCAGCCCAGTCGCGCGGGCAGCTTGCAATTGTTCGTTATCTCTATCCCAGGGTTTGCAGCGGGATATTTGACCATTTCTTGTCAGTAAGATTGCGGGCGACGCGCCAGGTTCGAGCGTCATTGTCTGGGTTTCCGGGTAAAGGTTTTCCAGATGATAGCTGTCGGGCTTGGCGTCAACATCGGCGCGCAGGTTCAATAGGAACCAGGCGTTAATCGCCGGGTTAAGGTTGAGCAATTCGATGTACTGGCCGCTCTCACTATCCTGGGCCTGCATCTCGTGGCGGAAAGGTTGCAGCTCGACGATGGTCTTGGCGCGAACTTCGTCATAGTCGTTGCGCTGCGCGGCAAGCGTATCGGCGCTTTGGGCAATGGCAGCGGATCCCGAAAGAAAAACGCTGGTCAATGACCCTATCAACAGAGCGGTGCGGATCATAATTTTTCTCATGTCGACCCCTTTTTGTATCACATTATCATCTTGAGCATTTTCAACGCACCCTTTTTCCATGGAACACGGTGGGAAACACCGGGGGTCCTTGAAATGCTATCATGGTTGGCAACATACCATTCGTAGTTGCGAACCAGCGCGGTTTCGTTGGAATAAACAGGTAAGTAACCAAGTTGTTCGGTGATTTTTTCGATGCTGACAAAGCTGTCCTTGCCTGCGGTTTCGTATATCCATTTGTACAGGGGTGAAAGATGCACCGCCTCCAGAGCGCGCAGCGTCCAGATAGCAGGACGTTCAGGAAAGCTGACTATATTCTTTTTATGACCAGCTTCATCCAGAACAGCCTGAAACGCCTGCCGAAGAGAGCCGTATTCACCTGCTCCCACGTTGAAGGTATCGTTGACGATTTCTGCGTCTTTGGTTGCACATAGCAAAACGGCCTGACTCAGATCTTCGACATCCATCAGTTGATAGACATTGTTGCCGGATCCGAGAACAGGAAAATTGTGGCCTGAATAGGCAAAATCGTAGAGCAGCTCAAACGCGCCAAGCCGCTCGGGACCGACAAAGGACTTCGGGCGCAAAATCGGCAGGCACAACCCCCTGGCGCGATATTCCAGGCACACATGCTCTGCGGCCACTTTCGATGCCCCGTACGCGCCGACCCCATGCATGGCGTCAGTTTCAAGCAGAGGGTGGTGATCAGGTATGCCATAAACTGCGGTGCTGGACGTGTGAATGAAACGGGCGATCCCGTTCTTTTCGGCGGTTTCCAGTAACAGGCGCGTACCGTCAACGTTGGTAGAGCGAATTTCTTCGGGTTTGGCGAGGGGCAGTGCAGCAGCACAATGCACAACGACGTCAACGCCGTCAAACGCGCGATCATGCAAGTCTCGGTTACGGATGTCGCCCTGCAACTCGTCGATGCGATCCTTTTCAGGATAGATAAAAGGTTGCAGGTCATAGCTGCGAACGTTGTGGCCATGCCCCAGCAGGTAACGCACCAGATTGATACCCATGAAACCGGAGCCACCGGTCACCAGAAAAGTCATGGCAGTCATTGTTGTCGCAACACCTTTCTACCGAACCAGTAAAATGTAACGCGCGCTCAAGAATTCAGGACTATAGTGACCGAAGCCGCCTGACTGACATATGATCTGTGTCAAAGCAGAGCCTATAGTTCCCTATCTTTCCCTAAACGCCGTTTTCTCAGCCTTCGATCATTGCAGTCAGCCCGTGGAAATATACAATCAATTTTGGAGGCCGCAAACCCGGCGAGAAAAATATATGGCAAACGATCAGAGTTCGCAAATGACAGGTAAGAAACCTTTGGTTTCGGATGTCGATGGAACCTTGCTGCGCACTGATCTTCTTTACGAAACGTTCTGGGCTGCGCTTGGTCAGAATTTGTGGCTGACAATGCGGGTGCTACTGGCAAACTGGACGAACCCTGCACAGTTGAAGCACAAGTTGCATCAGATTGCCGAACCCGATATCGAACTTGTGCCCGTGCGCCTGTCCGTTCTTGATCGGTTGCTGGCGGCGCTAGACGACGGTCGCTCTGTGTATCTCGTATCGGGAAGTGATCAGATCCTGGTAAAGAATGTGGCTGCCCGGTTCGGCTTGGAAGGCGATCATTATGGGTCGGAAAACGGGTGCAATCTGAGCGGAAAAACCAAGGGCGAATTCCTTAAGAACAAGTTCGGGGAAGGCGGGTATGACTATATCGGTAACGGATCGGCCGATATGCCAAGCTGGATGGGTGCCCAAAATGTGATCGCCGTTACAAGCAGCGCCGCGCTGAAAAAGGAACTCTCGCGTCTGCCTAATCCGGTCGAGATCGAGGAGGCACGGTTTGATCCGAAAGCGCTGTTGAAAGAATTGCGACCGCTTCAATGGATCAAGAACACTCTGCTTTTCCTTCCTTTGCTCGCGGTGCACTCCACAGATGCATCGTCTTATCTGCAAGTTGCGGTTGCGGCGATCGGGTTCAGCCTTGGGGCGTCATCAATCTACATCCTGAATGATCTGCTTGACCTGTCCTCGGATCGCAGCCATCCGGAAAAACGTAACCGGCCAATCGCCTCGGGCGATTTGTCTATACCCTCGGCCATGTTGGCAAGTGTATGTATTGCCATTTTTGCTCTGGTTCTGGTGTGGCTGGTAAGCCCGGTCGGCGCAGTTTTGACGTTGACATATATGGCAAGCAGCCTCGTCTATTCGCTGTGGCTCAAGAAATTCAGATGGCTGGATATCCTTGCCCTGGCGGGACTGTTCCTTCTTCGAGTCGTGACAGGGGTTGAAGTGGCCCAGGTTGAAGCATCAGGCTATCTTTTGGTGTTTGTTTTCGGGACGTTTTTTACGCTTGCCTGCGTCAAGCGCATGACCGCACTGGCCCGACTTGTGAAGATGGACCACCTTCCAGGGCGCCGTTACAAAAACACCGATCTCGAAAATATCTTTAAGGCTGCACATGCTGGAATTGCCGTCGCCATTCTGGCCCTGTTTGCTTATGCTTTTTCACCAGAAGCGGCAGGTCTCTACACTTACCCATATTTGTTAATCGCCACAGCATTATCGTTTGGGGCGTGGCTCTATCGGGTCGTGCAGATGGGCAGACGTGGAAAGGAGGACTATGACCCGGTCAAGTTTGTTTTCAGCGACTGGGGCGGGCTTATCATAGTGGGTCTATCTATATCCATCGCTGTCCTGGCGATCTGATCGCAGAGGCGCCCGTTCGCCAAGTGTGGAACGAAACACATATCGTTTGTCGAGGTTGTATTTGACCACATAACCAACTGACAGACCGATAATCGCTCCGACTTCGCGCATAGCAGTGGTTTTCCATAGCAACCAAAAAACTGTTTCGCTGCCCCAGAATATCATTGTCGTTCCAATGCCTGTGATTGTGTACAATGTGAATTTTCGGGTTTCATTTTTCCTGGTCTGGATCGGATCATAAAATATCCATTTTTTATCGAGCAGAAACTTTACCCCTAACCCAACACCGGTACCGAAGATCAGGGCAGACACAAACGCAATTTGATCTGGAAAAAGTTCCATCACAAGTCGCTGAATCCCAAGATTGCAAATCGTCGCGACTATTGCGAATGCAGCATACTTTATGATCAGCCTAGTCATGTCTTGTATCGCCCGTCGGACTTTGCGCACGACCTTAGTGGTGGCGAAACAACAGCGTTG
>PIVL01001066.1 GCA_003354145.1 Paracoccaceae bacterium | reverse complement strand
AAGAGCATCTCTCGCCATTCTGAGTGGGAAATAAGATCATCGTGCCAGGCGTGCGGTGCTTTGCCAGTGAGGTCAGGCCGCTCTTCATAGCCTTCGCCTGTCCACTCGTAGCGGCTCATGTAGCCAAAATTAGGCTTCGCGCCGAGATGCGGCAGATCCTCTCCATCTTCTAGCCAGACTGCTGGGTCCAGGACACGACGCATGTCCTGGACGTCGAGGTTATTGCGGCCAGTCACAATGCCACCATAGTTCGTCTGGACCTCGAAGGGCGTCTGCTGGAAGGGTAGAATGCGGCCTTGCATCCCAAAGGCAGTCCGCTTGATGACCAGAAGAACATTGCGAAGGGGCTTGCCCTTGCGACGACACTTGCAGTCTTCGGTAAGGACCACCATGTAATAGAAGCCGTGGCGGCAGATCTTGAAAGTCTTCTTGCTGTCGTCCGAGTACTTGAAGCAGCTGTCCGTGCAAACATGCTTCAAGAGCGAAGGCATCAGGTCATAGATGTCCTTGTGGAACTGTTCCTCCCACTCTGCTGCGGTGAGCTCGTCCTCTTGTCGCAGCTTCTGGCGCAAGGGACCTCGGCGACGG
>PIVL01000483.1 GCA_003354145.1 Paracoccaceae bacterium | reverse complement strand
CCAGCGTTGTCCGATCCCGTGGTGGATTCCAATTACAATACCTATGGTTACCCAGGCTTGATCGATATGCCTGCGGCGCATAGTCGGCCAGATGGCGAACTTGCCCTTACTGTAAGTCACTTTCAGAACACCACGCGGACAACTCTGACGTTTCAGATGACGCCACAACTGTCGGGCAGTTTTCGGTACTCCAATCTTTATGACACCAGCCTTTCAGGACCAGGTGGATTTCGGTTCGATCGAAGTTTTTCTGTTCACTATCGACTTGTCGATGAAACCCGGCGTATGCCGACGATTGCCGTTGGTCTGAATGATATGTTCGGGACCGGAGTTTACGCATCAGAATACTTCGTCGCCTCCAAAACCATTACACCCAGATTGCGAATTACCGGCGGCATCGGCTGGGGGCGTTTGGCTGGCGTTGGTGGGTTTACCAACCCGCTGGCTATATTTGGCGACAGTTGGAAAACACGGCCCGGACGAACTGGGCCGGAAGGTGGCACTGTTCAGTACCAAAACTGGTTTCACGGCGATGCGGCGCTGTTTGGTGGGTTTCAATGGCAGGCGACTGACAAGCTTTTACTGACAGCAGAGTATTCGTCAGATGCATACCCCTACGAAGATGGGTACTCGTTTGATCGAAAAACCCCTTTCAACTTTGGGGCCACTTACAAACTTCGACCCAATACCCGTCTAAGCGCCAATTATCTTTATGGTTCGGAACTTGGTGTCCAATTGTCCATTGCGCTGAACCCCAAGAACCCGCCAGGCTATAGCGGGTATGACAAAGCACCACCTCCGGTTACAGCGCGAACATATAAAACAGCTGCTCAGCTGGGTTGGCATGTTGAGCCAGAAATGACCGCCAGCCTGGAAGCGCAGGTTGCTGCGGCGCTTGAGAATCAGGGTTTGGTCCTGCATGGATTTGCGATTAGCGACAGGTCGGTTCGGGTTGTGTTTGAGGGTGCAACTGCCGTTAACTCTGCTCAATCCATTGGTCGTATCGCACGCTCGCTGACAGGTATTCTACCAACTTCGGTCGAAGAGTTTGTCATGGTCCCAATGGTGAATGGAATTGGCATCAGTCAGGTGACGATCCAGCGCACGGATATGGAGCAGCTTGAATTTGCGCTTGATGGAAGCTGGAGTAGTTTTGCCAACGCACAAATTGGTCCTGTTGACGACAAAATCATCCCTGTCGATCTGCTATATCCGCGTTTTAAATACCAGTTCCTTCCATATCTGGCGACGTCCTGGTTTGATCCCGATCAGCCGTTTCGCGCAGATATAGGAATAGAAGCGCGTGCAACGTATGAGCCCGCAGCCGGTTGGGTTTTGCTTGGGGTTGTGCGCAAAAAAGTCATTGGCAATCTGGATAAGTCGACACGAGAGTCAAATTCCACGCTTCCGCATGTACGCAGCGACTTTAATATCTATGATCGCGAAGGTGATCCGGCAATTACCGAACTTACCGGAGCCTACTATTATCAGCCGCGGCCGGACGTATTTGGGAGGGTGACAACTGGCTACCTGGAACCAATGTTTGGTGGTGTTTCAACCGAACTTCTTTGGAAACCAACCGACAGCCAATTCGGCCTGGGTGTTGAAGTCAACTATGTCGGGCAGCGCGATTTTAACCAACTATTTGGATTTCAGGATTACAGTGTCGCGACTGGTCATGTGTCGGGATACTGGGAATTGGACAACGGTTGGCATACTCAAATCGATGTCGGGCGGTATTTGGCCGGTGACTGGGGGGGGACGCTTTACTTGGATCGCGAATTCAAAAACGGCTGGCGGGTCGGTGCTTTTGCAACATTAACCAATGTTTCGCCCGAAGACTTTGGCGAAGGTTCGTATGACAAGGGCATTCGCCTGACAATTCCGATTAGCTGGATTGCCGGAGCGCCTAACAGCCAAAACTATGAGTCCACGATCCGTCCTGTTACGCGTGATGGTGGCGCCAAGCTGAACGTCTCGGGGCGGCTGTATGAGACCGTACGAGGTATGCAAAAACCCGGATTGCGCAACAATTGGGGTCGGTTCTGGAGATGATACGCCTTGCTTTGATACTGGCTCTTGCACTTGGTTCGGCCTGCAGCGAAAAACCCAGCCCCCAGGCGCGTGAAATACTTACGCCGGCATTGGTGGACTCGGTCACAAAGCCTATGTTGTTGGCGGATATTGCATCTAAAAATGCATCCTTCACGCTTAGCCAGCAAGCAAGAAATGGGCCGGTGCAGACCTGGTTAAGCCTTGATGGCGTATCGTTATCATTCAGTAGCGGCGTTCTGGTGGCAACACGCGGTCTTGGCGAGGATGTAATGTCGTCAGATGTCCGTAATACCGTGCAGATGATATCAGGGCAGTTCGGTGACAGGTTCTACCCCCGGTTTCAAACCTATCTGGACGGTGAAAACCAGACCC
>PIVL01001065.1 GCA_003354145.1 Paracoccaceae bacterium | reverse complement strand
GCCTCAAAATGCTCCCCTTCCTGGCCCAACTTAGGCCAGTCTTGGGGCCATTTTGGCCTCCAAAATGCTGGATTTAGCTGGGGATTAGCTCTTGGAGCCCACAAGCCAGCCAAGATATCACAACATAAGGTCAACTTCTCACCAGTTTGGAGCCCATTTTGGCATCCAAAAAGCTGCCACCAGGTGGGGATTAGCTTTTGCAGCCCAACATGCACCTAACTTTTGCTAACATGCATAAAACGCTGCTGTGTGAACGGCTTGGTTGTCTTGGGTTGGATTGGGTTGGGTTGGGTTGTTTCTGGGTTGTTTTTTGGGGGTTGGGTTTTTTATTGGGTTGGGTTGGCTCAGGGTGGTTTAGGTTTGGGATGGGGAGATGCTTCTAGATACCCCTGCAGTCCAACTCAACTTGCACGCTGCCTCATACAGTAACGGCCTCGGCGGGGTTTGCGAAGCTCTTACAATTATTTGGCCAGCCAAAACACACAATTTTAGCTAGTATAAAATATTTTACCAGCCAAAACAAATTCAAAACTTCAGAATATAATTCAAATTCAAAACTTCAGAATATACTTCAAATTCAAAACTTCAG
>PIVL01001064.1 GCA_003354145.1 Paracoccaceae bacterium | reverse complement strand
CGTCCCGAGATCTCGCTCGCACGCGAGGCGCGCATCACGCGGTCGGTGCTCGCCTCCGTCACCCTCGCGGCGGCTCGGCGCATGCCTCCGCCAGTTGCTGCAGCGCACGCGCGACGAGCTCCAGCCTCACGGGGCTCAGCGCGACACCCAGCAAGTACCGCGCCGTCCCCAGCCCGATCTCCCAATCCGCCGGGTAGGGCCCGCAGTTGCAGGCGCATCGTCGCAACCGGCAGAGGCGCGGCGGGCGCCTGTCGTCGTCGCCGTCGCACACCATCATCGTCACGACTCCGCCCAGCAGGTGTAGCACGCGCCCGATCAATACCGCGCCGGCAGTGGAGCGATGCCTGCCGGTCTCGCAGACCAGGTGCAGTATGAGCGCGGGATCGTCCTCGCCCGGCGTGCACGCCTCGGATATGCCCTCGACGGCCTCCAGTATGGCGCGCCAGGGTAGCAGCGCGAACAGCGGCTCCCCTCGCCACCTGGCGCCCATCAGCCGATACGTCATCTCCGGGTGCCGGCCGTCGTGCGTCTCGTCGAGGTTCACGGGCAGCACCTGCGCCGCCGCCATGTCCTCCGGGTGCATGCCATGG
>PIVL01001063.1 GCA_003354145.1 Paracoccaceae bacterium | reverse complement strand
GTGGCTCGTCGTCTCGTGTATCATCGCGAGCCGCTCCATCGCGCACCGTGCCTGTCGCAGGAGCCGCTCTTGCTGCACGTCGGTGCCGAACGTCCCGTCCGTCAGCAGCGTCGCCGTGCTCGCGAAGACCCGCGCCGCCGTCGCCGCCTGCACGCACCTCACGACGTCCTGCGGGCACAGCTCCTGCGCGCCCAACCGCAGCAGCGGCGCCACGTGTGCGATCGGCACCCGCAGTATGCCCGCCCACAGCTGCGTGCCCCGCATGTACCACGTCTCGCACGGCGCCCGCGCGGAGCTGCGGTGGAAGGCGAGCAGCACGTGCCCCGCGTTCCTCTTGCTCTGTGGTTCTCCCAGCGGGTTCAGCGTGGCCATCGCGTACATGTGCATGATCACGTGCCCTGCGCTCCGCGATGGCCCCCTGTAGTCGTCCTCCGCCAGCGCGTCGAGCAACTGCTGCTTGGCGCCCTTCGCCGCGATCCACACGTCCAGGAAGTCCGCCTGCGCTCCAGCGGCGTCGCCCGGAGTCGCGGCGTCGAGGCGGGCGTCCCTCGGCGCCGCCGCCATGGCTGCGCGCGCGTGAGCGCTCGTCC
>PIVL01000166.1 GCA_003354145.1 Paracoccaceae bacterium | reverse complement strand
GTAATTTTTCCAGCGCGTATTTCAGATCATGCGGCGAGGTGGCCCCAACCACAGCGCCGAGTGTTTGAGGGCCATGTATCTGCCCCCATTCAGAAATTTCATCCAAGAGCATATGCCACAGTTTGGGCGACCCATGTTCCTGAAGCTTGGTTCCTTCGGGATTTGACGACCGGGCAACAACAAAAACATAGGCCCCGGCGTCTGATGCGCGGCTGAACAACGGTTCAAGTGATCCAAAACCAAGATAAGGCGTTACTGTGATTGCATCCACTTGCAACGGAGCATTCTTTCCTATCCAAGCCATGGAATAGGCATCAATTGTTGACCCGATATCGCTGCGTTTGGCATCCGCAATAACAAGCAAGTCCATATTTCTGGCTTCCTGAATGACGTCGGACAAGACCTGATACCCTGCTGCGCCAAATCGTTCAAAATATGCAACTTGAAATTTGACGATTTTTGCGTGCCCAAGTGCAGCATTCAGCATCGTAAGTGAGAACTGTCTGGCGCCCTTGGCTGTGTCATCCAATCCCCAAAGCCCAAGTGTTTGAACGGTTGGGTCTATGCCAACGCATAAGCTAAGCGCATCAGAAGGAGCGGTTTCAAGACTATCGAATAGGTTCATTTGGCCACCGTGGATTAAGTATCACTAAAGCGCAGAACCCCAGCGATCGGCGATCCTGAAGCCCCATCTGAGGGATGATTAACCCCGTTATTAACGACAATTTCGGCAAAATCGAACGGGCTGACACCTTCCAGACATGCAACGTTAACGCCGAATTCGTTTGGATTGGATCGACGTTGATGATGCGTGTAAATTCCGCAGACCGAGCAAAAATAGTGTTTCGCTGTTTTTGTGTTGAATTGATACAGCGTTAGCGTGTCTTCGCCCTTTGTGAATGTAATCCCATCCAGCGCAGCTGATACTGCGACTGCGCCGCGCATTCGGCAAAATGAACAAGAACAACGGCGCGCGGTATTTAATCCGTCGGAGAGGTTGACCTCGAACCGGACCGATCCACAGTGGCAAGCTGCTTTGTGGGCGTCTGATTTTTTACTCATATCGTTAACCTCTACTTCCCATCATCCCCGCCACGTCCTGCATCCGTGCAGAAAACCCCCATTCGTTGTCATACCAACCAAACACACGGGCCTGCCGCCCACCTGTGACCCGGATTTCGGGTTCGGCAATAACAAGGGATTCGGGGCGTGAGCGCAGGTCGCTGGATACCAACGGCTGGTTGGTCCAGCCCAGAACATGTTCATTGATCACAGCCTGTTTCAACGTTTCAACAAAGTCACCTTCTGCCATATCCGCAGCCATCTGAACCACAAGATCAACCGCTGACACGCTGGCGGTTGGTACGCGTACGGCTGCGCCGCTGATGCGATCCTGCAAGTGAGGTAATATCCGTCCGATGAGTTCGGTTGCGCTGCTTGTGGTGGGCACCATGGATTGGGCACCACCCCGACTGCGAGCCAGATCGCCACGAGGGGCGTCGATCATTGGTTGGCTGTTGGTGTAACAGTGGATCGTGGTCATATGGGCGCGTTCGATTCCGCCGATCTGATCTATGATATTGACCAGAGGCGCTAGTGCGTTTGTGGTGCAAGAGGCGTTTGATACGACGCGCGCATTGCCCAAATCCGCTTCATTTGCCCCCATGACAATGGTGACTTCTGCTGCAGGGGATGGCCCTGAAATCAGAACCGATTTAGCCCCGGCGACAAGCCCGCGACGGGCCACGTCAGAAGAGCGGGCAATACCAGTACATTCCAGCACTATGTCGACGTTGCTTAGATCAAGCTTTTTCAGATCAGATGAGTGGCTGACCGGTATCAGCCTGTTGGCAATCCGTATGGCGTTGTCTTCGGTAACTACCTCTTGGGGGAACGGGCCATAGGTGCTGTCATATTGAAACAGATAGGCACAGGTCTCTAATGGGGCGATGTCGTTCAGACACACCACTTCGATCTCTGCACGTTGGGGCAGCGTCAGAATCTGACGCAGAATTGTACGGCCAATGCGGCCGAATCCATTGATCGCAATACGCATACGCCAAGGTATGGCAGCGTCAGAAATCAACCTCAACCGCTACGCCGCGTTCTATTGCCAGATCGACCACCGTCGCGGCCACTGCCAGATCCTGCAGGCCAACCCCTGTGCCATCAAACAAGGTAATTGCTTCGTCCGAAGAGCGTCCGGAATGCGTGCCATTCACGACCGATCCAATCTCGGAAATATCGTTCTGGTTGATCAACCCTGCCGCAATCGCGTGCTGGCATTCCCCAAGGCTGATGGACTGCGCAATCTCATCGGTGAACACCTGCGCGCGTGCAACAAGGGCCGCATCGACCTCTTGCTTGCCGACCGTATCGGTGCCCATGCAGGCGATATGGGTGCCGGGTTTCACTTGTGTAGCCATCAGAATAGGTGAAAAAGACGACGTGATCGTGATAATCACATCTGCCTCTGCGCCCATCTGGTCCAGATCAACTGCCTCGAATGGCAGCCCCAGTTCCGCCGCAGTATCGGCCAACCGTGGCAGCATCTCGGGATCGAAATTCCATCCAATCACCCGCTCGAAATCACGCTGCTGTACAGCAGCACGCATCTGAAAGGCCGACTGATGCCCGGCCCCGATCATGCCCAGTACCTTTGCATCCTTACGCGCAAGATAGTTGATCGACACCGAACTTGCCGCTGCCGTGCGCAGGGCCGTGAGTAAATTGCCTCCTACCACGGCCCGGCATTGCCCGGTATCCGCATCAAACAGAAACACGGTGGATTGATGGTTGGTCAGCCCCTTGGCCTCATTTCCGGGAAAATAGCCGCCGGATTTCAGGCCCAAATTCAGCCCGGTCCGGTCGAATCCCGACTTAAAACCATACAAAGCATCACCATGCCCAATCGCCTCGCGGATCACCGGGAAGTTATAGGCATCCCCGCGTGACATCGCGCCAAACACCGACTCAACGGCGGTAAAGCTCGCCTCAGGCGTAATCAGATCGGCAATCGCCGCCTCAGGTACAATCCACATAACAGCCTCTTCGTTTGTTCTAAAAATCCAGCCTCAATAGGCTTTGCCGCGCGCCGATACTGGCCACAGCGTTTCTACCTTGCCGCCGCGCACACCGACATACCAATCATGCACATTGCAGGTCGGATCGCAGTGCCCAGGCACTAATTTCAGCTTGTCGTTGACCTTCAGGACACCGTCCGGATCAGCCACAACACCATGCTCGTCCGAGCATTTCAGATACTCCACTGCATCATCGCGTCCAAACACCGTCGGCAATCCGCTATCCACCGATTGTGCCTTAAGACCAGCGTCAACAATCGCCTTGTCCGCTTTGGCGTGACTCATCACCGAGGTCAGAATGAACAGGGCATTTTCCCATTCTCCCTGATCGATACGGTTGCCCTCTTTGTCCAGAATTCGACCGTAATCGGCGTCCATGAAGGCGTAAGACCCACATTGTAATTCGTTGTAAACGCCAGAATTACCTTCAAAATAGTATGACCCGGTGCCACCGCCGCCAACGATATCACAGTCCAGCCCAACAGCCTTAAGTCCGGCCACCGCATCGGCCACCATCGCAATGGCGATATCAAGCTTTTCTTTGCGGTCATCGTATGAATCCAAATGCTGCATCGCACCTTGATAGGCCTGAATACCAGAGAACTTCAGCCCTTCAGCCGCATCAATTGCCTGGGCAATTTCAACCACTGCCGGGGTCGTCGTCACTCCACAGCGACCGGCACCGCAATCAATCTCTACGATACATTCGATTTCAGTGCCGTGTTTTACCGCAGCCGCGCTTAGATCGGCGACATTGGCGACATCGTCGACACAACAAATCGTTCGTGCCCCCAGTTTCGGCAACCGCGCAAGGCGGTCGATTTTGGCCAGATCACGCACCTGATTGCTGACCAGCACGTCCTTGAGGCCGCCACGGGCGAACACTTCGGCCTCGGACACCTTCTGACAGCAAACTCCACAAGACCCGCCAAGGCGTTCCTGCAACAGCGCAACATCGACGGATTTGTGCATCTTGCCATGGACCCGGTGGCGAACACCCATGGATTTGGCGAAATCGCCCATCTTGGTAATGTTGCGTTCCAACGCGTCCAGATCCAGCACCAGACAGGGTGTCTGAATATCTGCCTCGTCCATACCGGGCAGGGCAGGCACGTCATAGCCAACTTCGAGGTCGTCAAAATTCACAGGGGCATTCATGGGGTTTAACTCCTTTATCAACGGGTCCAGGGCAGGGTATCCAGGTCGACATTACCACCAGTTATGATGACGCCCACACGTTTGCCTGCAAACAGATCTTTGTTCTTTAGTATCGTCGCCAGCGGCACAGCACTGCTGGCCTCCATCACAGTTTTCATACGCTGCCAGGTCAGTTTCATTGCCGCGACGATTTCCGGATCACTTGCAGTCAGAATATCTGTAACGTGACCCGACACAAAGTGCCAAGTCAGGTCTTTCAGGGGCACCTTCAGCCCATCCGCAACCGTCTCTGGTGCATCATCGGCTATGATATACCCGGCTTTGAAGCTGCGATAGGCATCGTCCGCCTGCTCTGGTTCTGCGGCATAAATCGCCACATCAGGTGCGGCGTTGGACAGGGCAAGACAGGTGCCGGAAATCATCCCGCCGCCACCAATGGGGGCGATAACCATGTCCAGATCATCGACCTGATCAATCAGTTCCAGAGAACACGTTCCCTGACCGGCTATCACTCGATGATCGTTATAGGGGTGCACAAACTCGGCCCCGGTTGCGGCCTGAACCTGCGCAAATACCTCTTCGCGGCTGCTGGTTGAAGGTTCGCATTCGGTGATTACGCCACCATAGCCGCGCACGGCGGCCTTTTTCGCTTCGGGCGCGGTGCGTGGCATGACCACATGACAGGGGATACCGCGTCGCCCAGCTGCATAACTAAGGCTAAGCGCGTGGTTTCCCGAGGAATGCGTGGCAACTCCCTTGGCTGCCATTTCATCACTCAGCCCAAATACGGCATTGGATGCACCGCGGACCTTGAATGCACCGGCTTTCTGAAAATTCTCACATTTAAAGAACAGCTCCGCCCCGGTCAGTTCGTTAAAGAACGTCGAGGTCAGAACCGGGGTGCGGTGGATATAGGGCTTGATGCGAATATGCGCGTCAAGAACATCCTGATAGCTGGGGATAATCATCATTGACCCTCTTACGCGGCGAATTTTTGCATTTGCTCGGCAGACGAGCGATAATATTCCTGAGCGGCAGCAACGCCCGATCCAAGCCTTACATCCAGCCCCAGATCTGCCATCACCATTTCGGCCGTGGCAATTCCGCTCAGCGCCATAACATCCGTCATTTTGCCCAGATGGCCAATGCGGAATACCTTGCCCGCAACTTCGCCCAAACCGACACCAAAGGCGACGCCGTATTTACTGGCTGCATGGTTGACGATCTCTGTCGCATCAAACCCATCGGGCGTTTTGATCGCACTCACGGTATTGGAACAAAGGTCGGGCGAAACAGCGCACAGCTCCATACCCCAGGCAGCAATCGCCTGACGTACACCTTCGGCGATGCGGTGGTGACGGGCAAAAACATTCTCAAGCCCTTCCTCAAGCAACATTTCGCAACTCAATTTAAGCCCGTTGAGCAGGCCAACCGGCGGCGTGTAGGGGTAGGCGTTGTTGGCATAGCCCTTTTCCATGTCGCGCACATCGAAATAGGTCCGCAATAGCGTCGCCGTGCTGGTCGCAGCCATAGCCCTTGCGCTAAAGCCAACAATGCCCAGACCAGCAGACAGCATGAAACCCTTTTGCGACCCGGTGACGGCGACATCAACGCCCCACTCATCAAACCTGAAATCGATCGAGCCGATAGAACTGACCCCATCCACAAACAACAGCGCCGGATGGTTGGACCGGTTCATCGCTTTGCGGATTGCGCCAATATCAGACAATACCCCTGTTGCAGTTTCATTATGGGTGGCCAGAACCGCCTTAATCCGGTGATCGGTATCAGCGGCCAGTATTTCGCCATAGCGATCCGCCGAGATGCCTTCACCCCAAGCGGTTTCGACAATCTCAACATTCAGATCGTGGCGCTGACACATATCAATCCAGCGATGCGAGAACATTCCATTACGTGCCACCAGAACATGATCGCCGGGTGACAATGTGTTGGTCAGCGCAGTTTCCCAGCCCCCGGTGCCTGACGACGGAAAGATAAACACTTCGGCAGTTGTACTTTTGAGAACTTGTTGAACCCCCGCACGTGCGGGGTGCAGGATTTTGCCAAACGCTGGCGAGCGATGGTCAAGTGTCGCCATGTCACAGGCTTTGCGTATCTCGTCCGGGATGTTAGTCGGGCCGGGAATGAACACGGGGTTTTGGGCACTCATCGCTGTCTCCTGTCGTTGCTTGCACTGATCTTAGACAACGACACCTACACCCGCAATTATTTCGAATTTTAGCAAAACTGCGACAGGGTGAAAGAAGTATTCGCATTTACAATGGTTTGCATTTTTCATATAGTGAAGCTGTTTTTCATTTTGGAAAAAATATCCCATGCCGAACCTCAAGACTTCTCTCCAACCTGGCCGACGCGCACGCGGTCGCCCGCGTGACTGGCATGACAAAACCGACCAGAACACTATCAAATCCCTGGATCGCGCTATCACCGTTCTGCAGCGATTGGGCGAGATGGGTGGTGCCACTCTGTCGGTTTTGGCTTCCGATCTGGGGCAATCCTCGGCGACGGTGTATCGGGTGCTGATTACCCTGGAGGGGCGCGGATTGGTCGAGTTTGACGAAGTCGCACAGGTCTGGAACATCGGTGCCGGGGCCTATCTGATCGGTGCGCATTTCTTGCGCCGCACTGGTCTGGTGGACCGCGCCCGCCCGATTTTGCGGCATTTGATGCAGGCCACTGGCGAAACCGCCAATCTGGGCATCGAAAAGGGTGGCGAGGTGTTGTTTGTCAGTCAGGTTGAGACTCATTCCAACATCCGTGCCTTTTTCCCGCCAGGCAGCGTGTCCGAAATGCACGCTTCTGGTATCGGCAAGGCGCTGTTGGCCTTCATGCCGCAAGATCGCAGGGAAACGGTTTTGTCAGGGTGTGGATTAACGCGATACACGGACCAGACGCTAACGGATCGCGCAGCACTTGATCGTGATCTGGCCAGCTGTCGGGCGCGAGGATATGCGGTGGATGCAGACGAGAAAACGCAAGGAATGCGCTGTATCGCTGCGCCGGTTTATGATGTTTTTGACGAGGCCGTTGCCGGGTTGTCTGTTTCCGGCCCCACCAGTCGCATTTCAGATAACGACATTCCCCGCCTTGCTGAACATGTGACAGCCGCGGCGCGTCGATTGTCCGCCGCAGTTGGCGCTGGCTGAACTGTATTCAGCTCTCAGATTTGTTTTTGCAGGCGACATCTGCATAAAAAACATCCGAGACATTCTTGTAAAGTGTATCGCGTTCAACTTTGCATCCGGTGGCCTGCTCGATCGCGCGGGTCGCCTGTATGGATTTTCGCATTGCGGGGCGGCCAAACGGGTTTAGATTGTTGTTGTCCTGTATCGCTCTGATCGAGTTCACGTTTTCAGAATTACGTGAAATTTGCCAAGTGCGGCTCATATACGTGGTTTGAACGTCGTTTCCCCAGGTTTTACCTTTTAAGAGCATATTTGGGTTGGTATCTGCGCAGCCCGCAACTCCCAAAGCAACCGCCAGTATTACCATTTTCTTCATATCCGCTCTCCGTCCTGCAAGGGTCGGTTCCCTTAAATACTGACTTTGCCACTTTGCCAGTCTTAAAGTCCAGTCCAGATCAGCGTTTAGCAGTTGGTAACGGCATATGCCGGTTCACATCTTTATATAGCAGATATCTGAACGGTCCCGGCCCGCCTGCATAACAGGCCTGCGGGCAAAAGGCGCGTAGCCACATGTAATCGCCTGCTTCGACCTCGACCCAATCGCGATTAAGCCGATAGACTGCCTTACCTTCAAGCACGTAAAGCCCGTGCTCCATCACATGGGTTTCCGCGAACGGGATGACGCCACCGGGTAAAAAGGTCACGACATTTACATGCATGTCGTGGCGCATGTCTGAAGGATCGACAAACCGTGTTGTCGCCCAACGCCCCTCAGTGTCGGGCATGACAATAGGGTCAACATCGGCCTCATTGGTAACAAACGCTTCGGGAGCATCCAGCCCATCAACCGGAACATAGGCTTTGCGAAGCCAGTGAAACCGCGCCGTGCTATCGGTTCGGTTATGAAGGGTCCAGTTGCTGGCAGCCGGGATGTAGGCGTATCCTCCAGGGGCGAGATCGTGGACTTTATCACCAAGCGTCAATTGAACACTTCCCTCAACCACGAATAAAACACCCTGTGCGTTTGTGTCGGTTTCCGGGCGATCACTGCCGCCACCAGGCTGAACTTCCATGATGTATTGCGAAAAAGTTTCTGCAAAGCCGCTAAGCGGGCGGGACAGAACCCATAGCCGCGTGCGATCCCAGAACGGCAGCGCGCTGGTCACGATGTCACGCATCGTGCCCTTGGGGATCACTGCATAGGCCTCGGTGAACATGGCCCGGTCTGTCATTATCTGATCTTGCCCCGGATGCCCACCTTGGGGCGCATAGTATGTGCGGTCGCTCATGGGTATGTCCTGCATTAGGGTGTGGTCGTGCGGATTATGACGCGCACATACCTGTCTTCGCCAGACGTGGCAGCTCAACAGGTATGTTCGCAATTTTTTGAAAATCCGGCCAGTGCTGTGATATTTCGATGCTGTGATATTTAGGATCAGCTACATTGCCAGTCACCGGGTTGGTGCTATGCTTGTCCAAAGGCGCTAAGGTGCTGCAAATGATGGGAAGAACAACACATGAAAAACCTGCTTCTTGCTGGCCTGATTTGTCTTGCAACTGTGCTGACTTGCACCACTTCTGGTGCGAAACCGATAGCGAAAATCCTGTCTGAAAGTGGCCTGTCACCCGAAGATTTTACCATTATGACTGAACAATCGGCGACGTTGTATTCAACGGGCACCCCACGCAAGGGTGCAACCACCCAGTGGCAAAATGATGATACGCGGTCATATGGTATTGCCGAATTGGTTTCCGTACAGGCAAATTGCGTCTACTTGCGTCACTTGGTGCACCCCAAGGGTATCCAAAAGGCCCGTGAAATTCGGATGCGGCGGTGCAAAACCAGTGACGGAACCTGGATATTGCAATAATAAAACTTTTTCATTACGCGACCATTTAACCAATTAGGGACAAACAATATGGCGGAAACAACACACGAGCTGGCCCCGCACTACCTTCCTTCGTTTATTCCGTCCGCTGATGGTTCTGATCCGTTGTTCACGG
Source organism: Paracoccaceae bacterium (assembly GCA_003354145.1). Taxonomy (GTDB): domain Bacteria; phylum Pseudomonadota; class Alphaproteobacteria; order Rhodobacterales; family Rhodobacteraceae; genus NORP181. The sequence goes on along the minus strand of PIVL01000166.1, from coordinate 670 downwards.
GCATTATTGTCGTTGTTCTGATTGCAACACTGTTAATCGGAACGCTCTATTTGCGACTGCATGCGTTGCCCGAGCGTATGGCCCACCACTTGAGTCCGGTACAGTTCACATTGGTTGCTACCCTTGGTCTTTTGGCCCTGTTCACGCATCAAAATCTATATTGGGTCGCGGCCCTGCTGTTGGCTCTTATGAGATTTCCCGATCTTGAAGGCCCGCTGAATTCGATCGCATCATCGTTGCGCGCGATGCAAGGGGACAAAGTCGATCCCATAACCGCTGACGAACCGGACGACCCGGCAACTCCAACCGGATCAAAGGATTAAATCATGTTTGAGATTATTTTTTGTTCTTTGGTTACCATTCTTCCAGACTTTCTTTATCGCCGTTTTGTTCAGGGCAAACGGATAGGTCGGGAAATTACCGTGTTTTCCGTCTGGTACGAATTGCGTTGGGGGATCTCGGGCTGTGCAATTCTGGCGCTGTCCCTGATCACGACAATTTTCTATTTTCACCCGTCCACATCAGATGTGACGCTGGCCTTTCGAACGGTGACCATTCTGCCCGAAACTCCAGGACGGGTTTCCGAGGTTAAAGCTGTAAATGGGCAATGGATCGAAGCAGGAGAAGAAATTTTCCGGCTGGACGATTCCCGTCAGCAGGCGGCACTGGA
>PIVL01001062.1 GCA_003354145.1 Paracoccaceae bacterium | reverse complement strand
GGAAACAAGCGCTCTTGGAGCCATGTTGTTACCTTCTGGAAGTCATCTTGAGTTTGTCTTAGGCCAAGATGGGCCTGTCTTGAGCCATCTTGGAGCCATCTTGAGACCATCTTAAGCCAGCCTGCTGTGCCTTGTAGGCCACTTAGAGCCTTCTTGGAGCTCTATGAAGCCTTCTCGAGCCAACTTGAGGTGCCAAGTGTGCTTGTAAGAGGCACTTGGACGTGTCTGGCGTGTCCGAGTGCCTTCAGGAGAGCTTCTTGGCCTCATCTGGCTGCACTTGAAGTGCCAGAATCATTAAAAACAAATGGTTTTTGTATGTTTTTGCACTAGGAAGTAAGCGCTCCTTTGAACCATGTTGTTGCCTTCTGGGTGCCATCTTGAGGCTGTCTGATGCCTAGATGGGCCTGTCTTGAGCCATCTTGGAGCCATCTTGGACCATCTTGAGACCATCTTGAGCCAGCCTGGGGTCATCTTGGAGCCTTCTTGGAGCTCTATGAGGCCTTCTCGAGCCAACTTGAGGTGCTAAGTGTGCTTGTAAGAGGCACTTGGACGTGTCTGGCGTGTCCGAGTGCCTTTAGGAGAGCTTCTTGG
>PIVL01001061.1 GCA_003354145.1 Paracoccaceae bacterium | reverse complement strand
GGCAAGTGGCAACGCGCGCTCGATCTGCTCGAGGAGATGCGGAGGTGCGGCTTGGCGCCCGACCGAATCACGTACAACAGCGTCATCAACGCGTGTGCCAAGGGTGACCAGTGGCAACGCGCGCTCGATCTGCTCTATGATATGCGGTCGCACGGCTTGGTACCCGACAAGATCACGTACAGCAGCGTCATCAACGCGTGCGCCAAGGGTGACCAGTCGCTGCGCGCGCTCACTCTACTCGATGAGATGCACTCGCGCGGCTTGGTGGCCGACGAGATCACGTACAGCAGCGTCATCAACGCGTGCGCCAAGGACGGCGAGTCGCAGCGCGCGCTCAATCTGCTCGATGAGATGCGGTCGCGCGGCTTGGTGCCCAACGAGATCACGTACAGCAGCGTCATCAACGCGTGCGCCAAGGGCGGCGAGTCGCAGCGCGCGTTCGAGCTGCTCGATGAGATGCGGTCGTGTGGCTTGGTGCCCAACGTGATCACGTACAGCAGCGTCATCAACGCGTGCGCCAAGGGCGGCGAGTGTCAACGCGCGTTCAATCTGCTCGATGACATGCGGTCGCGCGGCTTGGTGCCCCACGAGC
>PIVL01001060.1 GCA_003354145.1 Paracoccaceae bacterium | reverse complement strand
CTCAAACTGTGCTTTGATGCCTCAAGGCAGAGCCGCCCGGCAATCTGTTCTGGTGACCAACCCATTGCTAATTGGTCATGAACGGTTTGGCGTAATTGGCTCTGCCGCTGCAATCTGCAGGGGCGTTCACACCGCATCTCGGCCATGATTTGTGCCCGTGCCGGTTTGTAACCTGCAACTGGCAGGGCGTTGCGCCGCAATTGCCGGCTGATCGTCGTGTGGCTGCGTCCCATAATGCGGCCAATCTCGCGTTTCGAACAACCCGCATCGCGCAGGCGGTCCAATTCAATACGCTCATCAAAGTTGAGCTGGTGATAGTTCTTTCCCATTGCGCCACCATCTTAAGGTGGTGCACTTCGGATGTGAATCTAGCGACTTGAACCGGCCCATAATCTTTTCTCGTCGTCGCGTGTGAGGATGCGAGGCCTCTGCCCGGTTGTTCAGCCCCTTGTGCTGGCGGTGCTCAATCCTGAGTGCGAGCTCTGTCTTTGCCGCGCCATAGGAACGAAGCTTGTCGGTGATTAGCACCCGAGGCTCACCCCAACGCTCAAAAAGTTTGCGAAAGAACCGTTTGGCGGCCGCCTTGTTGCGC
>PIVL01001059.1 GCA_003354145.1 Paracoccaceae bacterium | reverse complement strand
TTTCAGGGCCATTAAGGCTTGATAGGCCCTGATAGGCCCTGATAGGCCCTGACAAGTTATTGCTTTTCAGAGTCTTTTTATTTTTGTTCTGGCTGGGTCATTCATTTCGTTTTAGGTCTTTCGGATTAGGGACATGTATTTTGTTTTAGGGCCATTCGTTCCGTTTTGGGGCAACTCATCTCGATTTCTTGACAATTTATTGTGTTTTAGGTCCAACAATTTATTTTTAGGACCCGTGATGTGCCTTATAAGGGCCTCAGGGCGCTGTGACTTGTTTTTTCCTTTGAAGGCCTTTGGGAGACCATTAACAAAGACCCTTAAAGAGCCTTTAGAAGGTTCTTTGAAGGGTCTCTAAAGGCTCTTCAAAACGCCTTTACAAAGACTTTACAAAAGGCCTTTTTCAAAGGGCCTTATAAGGCCTTATAAGGGCTTATAAGGGCCTTATAAGGCCCTTTAAGGGCCTTATAAGGCCCTTTAAGGGCCTTATAAGGCTTTTTAAGGGCCTTATAAGGCCCTTTAAGGGCCTTATAAGGCCCTTTAAGGGCCTTATAAGGCCCTTTAAGGGCCTTATAAGGCCCTTTACGGGCCTTATA
>PIVL01000482.1 GCA_003354145.1 Paracoccaceae bacterium | reverse complement strand
TGGTGCCCAGGAGAGGACTCGAACCTCCACATCCTTGCGAATACTAGCACCTGAAGCTAGCGCGTCTACCATTCCGCCACCTGGGCAGGTGTCGTGAGCCGTGCATTTAGAACGAGCCACCGGGGGTGTCAAACAGAATCTTGGGCTTTTGGATGACTTGTGCTCTGGCTCTTTAAAAAATCTGCGTTCGCGGCCAAATTCGAAATGTATTGCGGCTTGTTTGCGGGTCGTGAGAAGGGTAATCAGCTAGTGAGCTGTTGGTCTAAGGAGCCTTGGCATGTCTAAACTTGTCACTATTTATGGTGGATCCGGGTTTGTTGGTCGCTACATTGTGCAACGAATGGCAAAAGCGGGCTGGCGCGTTCGCGTGGCTGTGCGTCGACCCAACGAGGCCCTTTTTGTCAAACCTTATGGTGTGACAGGACAGGTCGAGCCGGTGTTGTGTAACATTCGCGATGACGCCTCAGTAGCGGCAGCGATGTCGGGTGCTGACGCGGTGGTGAATTGCGTTGGCATCGCCAATGAGGTTGGCAAAAACACGTTTGATGATGTTCATTCCGATGGCGCTGAACGGGTCGCGCGGATCGCGGCAGAAACTGGCGTTGGTCGGATGGTGCATATTTCGGCAATTGGCGCCGATGCTGAATCGGACTGGATCTATGCACGCTCAAAAGCGGCAGGAGAGGCGGGCGTTCTGGCGCATATGCCAGACGCAGTTATTTTACGTCCATCGGTCGTGTTCGGATCAGAAGACAAGTTTTTCAACTTTTTTGCGAATTTGACGCGATTTGGTCCAGTTCTACCGATCACTGGTGGAAAGACGTTGTTTCAGCCCGTCTATGTAGAAGACGTAGCGCGCGCTGCGGCCGCTGGCGTTGTCGGTGATGCGGCACCCGGAGTGTATGAGCTTGGTGGACCAGACGTGATCAACTTGCGCGATCTGATGGCTGAAATGTTGGGTGAAATCCGGCGGCGGCGTTTGGTACTGAACATGCCGTTCTGGGTCGCAAGGATGATGGCGTTTGGGTTTGATATGATGCAAGTGATGAGCTTTGGCTTGATAACCAATGCGGTTCTGACCCGCGATCAGGTGCGCGGATTGAGGAATGATGTCAATGTTTCGGAAGGCGCCAAGGGGCTGGCTGATCTGGGGATTGTACCAGTGCCGATGGAATCCGTGTTGCCGGATTATCTGTGGCGGTTCCGTCCCTCAGGGCAATATGACGCGATCAAGGAATCTGCGCGTAAGCTGCGGACCTAAAAAGTCGATCGTTAGCTATAGGCCCACGCTAATAGGACGAGTCCAAGAGCGATCCTGTAAATCACATACGGTGTATAGTTAACGCTTTGCAGCAGGCGCATCATCAGCGACAGTGCGATCAGTCCGGATACAAAGGCGAATGCTGTAGCCAATGCACCATCTCGCAAGGCAGCGCTATCCGCCACGATGGTGGCCTTGGTTCCGGTCAACACACCCGAGGCTATGATCGCCGGAATCGACATTAGCATTGCAATACGGGCGGCGTCAGTGCGTCCATAACCAAGCCGCCTTGCCCCGGTGATGGTGATGCCAGCACGGGATGTGCCGGGGATTAACGACAGTGTTTGCCAAAACCCGATTATGATCGCCTCTTTAAGGGTCCAGTCTTTGGTAATTTTTTCGCTGGGACTTGTCCGGTCTGCCCAATAGAGAACGATGCCAAATATCAACATGGCCCAGCCGATGACTGTGACAGAGCGCATAGCCTGGCTCAGACCGGTGAAATAAAGCACTGCTCCTACCAATACGAGAGGCAGCGTCGAAATTATTAAGCGAAATGCAAGTTCTGCTCCGGGGGTATCGACCTTGCCTCGAGCCAGGCGTCCGAGCCCAATCAGACCCATACGAACGTCGCTCCAGAAATACAGGACCACCGCGCCCAATGTGCCGACATGGACTGCGACGTCGATTAGTTGGCCCTGATCGTCAAGGCCGGTTAGGCTGGGCAATAGAATCAAATGGGCTGAGGAAGATATCGGTAAAAACTCGGTCAGGCCCTGGATCACGGCCACAAGTATAAGTTGAAATAGCGGCATTACTGGGTTTTCTTGTTGTTGGTGTAGTGAATGGTTTGGGTATAAGTACCTTGTTTCAAAAGGAAAGCGTTATTTTAGGTCCGAAATGTGACCTAAATATACTGCATTGCGGCAAAACCTTTTGCACTCGTATGGATTGACTAGCATAAGGGTCACTGGTGCTGACTTTTAATCCCCTTCGCGATCCCCTAAACAGGCTCGACCAAGTAACCATGGAGTTCGACCAGTGGCCAGGCAACCGATGTTGAAATTTGTTAAGATTGATCGCGACATGCCGACAAAGCGTGATGCGGATGAACGCAGTACGGATTTTGACGAAATATATGCAGAATTTGCCGCTACTAAGGCGCGCGAACAGGCCAGCCGGTGCAGC
>PIVL01001058.1 GCA_003354145.1 Paracoccaceae bacterium | reverse complement strand
GGCCCCCAAGGCCGACCGCGCGGACAATTGGCACTGCAGAAAAGGATATACAGGTCCCCCGCCTTTGGGCGGCGACCACTGTCATCGTTTAACCCGTCCATGACACGCATCATCAACTCGCAGCACATATACGGATGATTCCGGACGGCGATCTGTCTCAGATGGTCAAACTCCGGCAGGCCAGCAGCATAGCCGTCAGGTGGGCAATCCACGATTGTCAAGATGAGCATGCATAACGCCCACACATCCGACATGGTGGTCGCCCCGGTCGTGGCATACTCCGGGGATTTCCACCCACGTTTGGAGTCCCACTGCCCCCGGTTCCTGCGATAGGAAGGAGGCGTCTCTTGCAGGACGGCCCTCCCGAAATCAATCAACTTCACGGTGTAGGCATGATGAAAAGGGTATTGGTGAGACGCTACGTTAGGAGGCAGACTGGCTGTCTGGCCGACCAACACGTTGTTCCCTTTCAGATCACCATGCACCAACCGCTTATTGTGCAGCTCGCTGAACGCTTGCACCAAAGCCTGTACGAAGGCCAGTTTGAGTTGACAGTCCACCTTGGCCGGCGGTTTGAGCAAAAAGTCCCAGAGG
>PIVL01001057.1 GCA_003354145.1 Paracoccaceae bacterium | reverse complement strand
CCTTTGGTCCTTGGCCCTTCGGTCCTTGGCCCCTCGGTCCTTGGCCCCTCGGTCCTTGGCCCCTCGGTCCTTGGCCCCTCGGTCCTTGGCCCTTCGGTCCTTGGCCCCTCGGTCCATGGCCCCTCGGTCCTTGGCCCTTCGGTCCTTGGCCCCTCGGTCCTTGGCCCCTCGGTCCTTCGGCCCTTTGGTCCTTGGCCCTTCGGTCCTTGGCCCCTCGGTCCTTGGCCCCTCGGTCCTTGGCCCCTCGGTCCTTGGCAAACGCGCGCTCCTTGCTTCCTTTCCTTCCTTGCTTTCCTTCCTTGCTTTCCTTCCTTTCCTTGCTTCCTTCCTTTCCTTGCTTCCATCTTCCTTTCCTTGCTTCCTCCTTTTCCTTGCTTGCTTCCTTTCCTTCCTTGCTTCCTTCCTTTCCTTTCCTTTCCTTTCCTTTCCTTCCTTTCCTTCCTTTCCTTCTTTCCTTTCCTTTCCTTTCCTTCCTTTCCTTCCTTCCTTCCTTCCTTCCTTCCTTCCTTCCTTCCTTCCTTCCTTCCTTCCTTCCTTCCTTCCTTCCTTCCTTCCTTCCTTCCTTCCTTCCTTCCTTCCTTCCTTCCTTCCTTC